>JAFADM010000201.1 GCA_023424865.1 Bacillota bacterium
ATGCAGGAAAACACCGTCGGAGGCCAGCTTTCCTCCTACGCCTCCCACCTTGCCCGAAATTTCCACACCGCCCTGTACGCCCTTCTTGAAAACCAGATTGATGTGGATATGATTGACGGCGACAGCCTTTTGAATGCCCGTATTGACGCAGGCAGCCTCAAAGCGGGGCAGCAAAGCTTTAAGGCATTGGTATGCCCTGCGGGCCCCGGGCTTACGCCTTCCCTTATCACCAGGCTTTCCGCCTTTGCGGAGGCAGGTGGAACCCTCCTCTTTTACCGGTGCGGCGACGCAGACGATCTTCCCCATGGCCTGGAGGGCTTTCCGGTTATCGATCCCGAAGAGCTTCCCGCCTGCTTAAAAAAGCACCTCACCCCCCGCGTCACTGTCATTGAGGGCAGCCGGGCTGACTTTTACGCCAGCTGCCGTGTTGTTGATAATAAGACCATGTATTTTGTATCCAACAGCAGCCCCAAAGCCCGGAGCCTTCGTTTAAGGCTTGCCGGCACCGGCCCCTTAACCCGGCTGAGCTTTGAAACAGGTCTTGCTTCATCCCTGCTGGGTGTTACAGACAAAACGGGTGATGAAGCATGGACAGAGGTCAGGCTGGAGCTTTCGGAGGACGAGGCCTGCCTTATCGTCATGGACGCAGCAGGGGCTTTGAAGGAAGATCAAATGGCTTCCCCGGCCGTAAATGAAAGCCTGGGTACGGCTATGGAGGAAAAGGAAGAACTGGCTGTTGCCGGTCGCTGGGCATTTCTTCCCCTTAAAAAGGATCCACTGAATAGGGGTGAATCCCAGCTGCCGGATCCCCGAGCTGAAGGCCAGGAGCACAACATTCCCGTCGCTGTTTTTTCAAGTGATTTAAATAAGACTTCCAAGCCCATTCGCATATGCAACACGCCCTGGGAGAAGGGCTTCTGCGCAAGACACCTGAGCCTGTGGGAGGCAAGCTGGATAACCCGCCGGCCTTCCTGGCACTGCAGTCTTAGGGAACCGGATCTGTATTTCAGAAAGACCCTGGCGCTTAACGCCCTTCCCCAAAGCGCTTCCCTCTGTATTGGGGCCATTGGTGAATTCACTCTCTATATTAACGAAAAAAAGGTGGCTCATGAAACCAGTCTCGGGGAGCCTGTCACGCTGGAGGTTGCGGAGTATTTTGAAAAGGGCGCCAATCTGATTGCCGTCCATGTACATAATTCTACGCCATCTCATGGCATTGACTTTACCTCTGTGGACGAAATTCCGCCCCAAAAGCTTATCGGCCTTCTCTTCCAGGGACAGCTGGCGGTTGAAAAGGAGCTTGTGACCCTGAAAAGCGATGAAAGCTGGATTGTTACCAACCAGGAAACGCCGGGCTGGACGACGTTGGATGCCGCCTGTGAGGCTACGGCCCTTTTCTGGGATCCGGTTCGTTCTTCCAGCATGGGCCAGGGTGCTCCTCATGGCGCCTGGCTTTACAGCTGGGAAAGAGGGCGCCCCCCCGTTCTGCCCTGGGGTGATAAGCCTCTTTTCGGAAAAACCCCCGAATTCCCTTTGAATCTCTACTACGGAATTACCCTTCCCGCAGGAACGGCACAGATAAAAAGGCCTCAGGCAGCAGGCTCCTGTACCTTTACCCTGGACGGAGCTCCCATCGATCTGGAATCGGAATGGACCCGGATAGAACCCAAAGGGCATAGCCGCTTTTTAAGCATCCGGGTGACTGCCGGGGATAAAACCCAGGGCCTTCTGGCTCCTGTTACAGTCATCGTAAAGCCCTTTTTAACCCCTCTTTGGGACTGGCGTCTCCACGGCCTTGCCTGGTTCTCCGGAAGAGGGCTCTATAAAAACAGCTTTTCGCTTAGGAAAAAACCAGGAAGGTATGTCCTGGACTTAGGCCAGGTTGGCCAGAGCGCAGAGGTTTGGATTAACGGCACTCTTGCCGGAGCAAGGGTCTGGACGCCCTACCGGCTGGATATAACCGACCTTGTCCTAGACGGAGAGAATGAAATTGCGGTCATTGCCGCCAATTCCGCGGCGGTCGAGCGCAGGCAGCTTTTAGTGGACGAGGGAGAAGCTCTTGGATGGAACCGGTATTGGAACGGGGACAATATGGACAGGGAAGGCGAGAATTTTGTTTCCGGGCTTTTAGGGCCGGTACGCCTTTTCAGATATGGAAGCCTTACGGAGAGCCTATGAGGGAAGGAAGATTAAAGAATGAAAAACACAGCACTATCGGCAATTAAAAAAGAGCTTAAAAAGAACTGGGGGCTGTATCTCCTGGTAGCCATCCCCGTCCTTTACCTTATCCTTTTTAAGTACATCCCAATGTACGGAGTTCAAATTGCCTTCCGTGATTTTACACCGGTGCGTACCATCACCGGGAGCCCCTGGGTAGGCTGGAAGCATTTTATACGTTTTCTTGAAAACCCCAGGTTTTTTTCAATCGTGAAAAACACCCTGTTTATCAGCCTCTACTCCCTGTGCACCTTCCCTTTGCCGATTCTTTTGGCGCTTATGCTCAATTACATACCCAGCCCGCGCTTTAAAAAGACGGTGCAGCTTGTAAGCTACGCCCCCCACTTTATTTCCACTGTGGTTATGGCCGGTATTATCCTGCAGTTTCTGGATACCCGGAATGGAGTTATCAATATTCTTATTCAGGCCCTTGGCGGCAATTCCGTCAATTTTATGAGCAATCCCGATTACTTTTATACCATTTACGTCTGGTCCGGTGTTTGGCAGGGCGTTGGTTACGGCTCCATTATCTATATCGCTTCGCTGGCAGGCGTCCCGCCGGAGCTTCACGAAGCCGCTATTGTGGACGGGGCCACCATAATGAAACGCATCCGCCATATCGATATCCCCTGTCTTATGCCTACCATAGCCATCCTTCTTATTATGAACTGCGGCGGTATTCTCTCGGTGGGGTACGAGAAAATTTACCTTTTGCAAAACAATCTCAACACCACGGTTTCGGAGGTTATCAGCACCTTTGTTTATAAGCAGGGCATCGCCTCCACCCTGCCCCAGTACTCCTACGCAACGGCAATCGGTCTTTTTGTATCGGTCATTAACGTCGTCCTTCTTATAACGGTAAATAAAATCACTGGAAAAATCAGTGGAAATTCACTTTGGTAAAGGAGTATCGGAATGAAAAAGAGCACAGCCCTTCGTCATACGGTCGGCGACAGGATTTTCCTGACTGTTGACTGGATTATTCTTTCAGTTTTTCTTGTTGTCATACTCTATCCCCTGCTCTATGTCATATCGGCGTCCTTTTCCGCAGGCGTCAGTACCATGGGCCTTTCCCTCTGGCCCACCCGTTTTTCACTGGCGGGCTATGAGGCGGTATTTAAGTATAAGGACATCTGGACAGGTTATGCCAATTCACTTTTTTATATGGCTGCCGGTACCTTTATCGCCCTGTCGGTGACGGTATGCTGCGCCTATCCCCTTTCCCGCTCCGATTTCAAGGGCAGAGGCCTTATTATGCTGCTCTGTATGGTAACTATGTATTTCTCAGGCGGCATTATCCCCACTTTTTTACAGGTGCGAAATCTGGGTCTTATGAATACCCGCCTTGCCGTGCTTTTACCCGGCGCCATGTCGGTATATAACATGATAGTTATGCGGACCTACTTTAAAACCCAGGTTCCCGGTGAGGTGCTGGAATCCTCCCGCATCGACGGCTGCGGCAATATCCGCTACCTTATAAGCATTCTTCTTCCGCTTTCCGTGCCCATATTGGCCGTAACAGGCCTCTTTTATGCCGTGGGCTTCTGGAATTCCTATTTCGATGCTATGATGTATCTTAAAGTCCGCGACAAATACCCCCTTTCTCTTGTGCTTAGGGAAATCCTGGTACTCAACAGTTCGGATATGGACACACTTGACGTGAGGGATCTGCTCCTTCTGGAGGAACGCCGCAATGTCATGAAATACGCCGTTATTGTTGTGGCATCCCTTCCGGTCATGCTGATTTATCCCTTTGTTCAGAAATATTTCGTAAAGGGAATCATGATTGGCGCAGTAAAGGGATAGCCTCGTTCCAACCACTTGACGATGATAAGCTTCGAGTGGCCAATCGAGGCTTTCATAGAATTATTGATTAGGAGGAATCCATGATGAAAAAAATTCTGGTTAAGGCATTAGTTGCCGCTCTGTCCATCACGCTTTTAGGCGGCTGCGGCTCCACTGCTCCGGCAAATACTCCCGGCGCCTCTTCCAGCACAACCCCCACTGCATCTGCCGGTACCGGCGAACCTTCCGGAGGCAATGTTTCCGGCGGTTATGAAATGCCCCTTACCACAGAGCCTGTGACCCTTAAGGTATGGGGGCCCTCTTCCCCGGACAATGATTATACTTCCAATGTAACCACCACCGAATATGAAAAGCTGAGCGGTGTGCATATTGAATGGGATCTTTACAGCAATACCACGGGTGACGAGGCTTTCAACCTGATGGTAGCCAGCGGCGACTATCCGGATATCATTGCCGGAAGCCACTCGACGGATAAAATTTCCATGCTGGTGGAAGGCGGCATCATCATCCCTCTCACCCATTACATCGATACCATAGGCGTCAACTACCAGAAGGCTCTGGCAGAGCAGCCCCAGTACAGGGATATGCTGACGGCTCCCGACGGAAACATTTACACCTTCATGTATACGGATACCGGGGTGCATAAGGATTCCGAGTACAAAATGTGGGTCTACGCCGATTGGCTTGAAAAGCTCAACATGAAAGCTCCCACCACCCCTGAGGAGTTCAAGCAGATGCTCATCGCCTTCAAGGAGCAGGACCCCAATCAAAACGGACAGAAGGATGAGCTGGGTCTGGTAGGGTTCTACAACGGACGCCAGTCGGATCCTATCCGGTATCTCATGAACGCCTTCCAGCTTTACAGAGAAAATTATTATTACATCACCGACGACGGCAAGCTTGAATTCATCGCAAACACCGATGGCTGGAGGGAAGGCCTTCGCTATCTCAACGACCTTTTCGAGAGCGGGCTTCTGCTTGAGGAAACCTATGTTCAGGACGAATCCCAATTCAAAGCCCTTCTTAACAAGCCTGCCGGTGAAACCATTATAGGCGCGTTCCCCTTTTGGTATCAGGGAGCAATAATCGATTCCAAGGTGCTTAACTGGACGGACTATGAAGCCCTGGCACCCCTTAAGGGTCCTACAGGCCTTCAGCAGTCTGCGGCCAGAAAGGGAGGCAATTTCAACCTCAACACCGCTATTACCGCCAATTGCAAAAATCCTGAAATTGCTTTTAAATGGCTGGACTGGATGATTAGCGACGAGGGCAACATCTTCGGTATGCACGGGGTGGAGGGAATCACCTATGATATGTCCGATTCACCCTCTTACAGCGGCAATACGCCCTCCTTCAAGCTGAGGAAGCTTGAAAAAGCCTTCAACCTCTACCTGTGGAATTCAGGCTTCTTCCCCCGTTACGACCGGGCGGATGTACGCTATGGCACCACCGCCGACGATTCCTTGAGAAATTCGGACAATACCTACGTTCTCCTGACAGCGGCAAAAACCTATGAGCCTTATTATGTCTGGCATAATATTCCCGATGTGGTCTGGTGCTCCGACACCGATCTCATCACAAAAAAGGCTGACTACCAAACCCTCTTCAACGATTTCATTGCAGCGACAGACACTGCCTTCGTCATTGGTACCAAGGATATTGACAATGACGCCGAGTGGGAAAACTACAAGGCTTCTCTTGAGAGCATGGGTCTTGCCGATTACCTCAAGGTACTTGAAACCTTCTACCTTAAATAAGGTTTTATTCTCAGTTAAATCTCGTTTTGCCAAAAAGCCGGTTCCGCTTTCTTTGCGGACCGGCTTTTCGGCAACTTATGACTTTAAAAATTCCATGTTATTTTTTAAGTTATTTTTACTATATTTTCATTTTTAAAATGCTTCCTTATAAGTAAAACCAACAAATTGTTAATTAATTAACGATTTCTATTGTCATGCGAACCGCTGCATGTTAAAATATAAACAAAGATGTTAGATTACTATTACAAATAGAAATAAGGAGTGCTGAACTATGAAATTGTTTGATTTAACGGGGAAAGTTGCAGTTGTAACCGGAGCATCTTCCGGTTTGGGAGTTCAATTTGCCGAGGTTCTTGCAGAAGCAGGCGCCGATGTGGCCATTTTAGCGCGCAGGGCGGATCGCCTTGAAGCTTTGAAGGCTAAAATCACCGCACTGGGCCGTAAAAGCGTTGCTTACACCTGCGATGTTTCCAAGGAAGAAGATATTGTATCCGTTATCACCAGCATCGAAAAGGATTTCGGAAAAATAGATATTCTGGTAAATAATGCCGGTGTCGTCATTCCGGGAGCTTCTGAGTCCTATGCCACTGAGGATTGGGATAAAGTCATGTCCGTAAACTCCAGAGGCGTTTTTCTCACTTCCCGTGAAGCCCTTAAGGTGATGGTAAAGCATAATTACGGCAAAATTATAAACATCGCTTCCGTTGCCGGACTGGTAGGAAGCCCCTTCAACGCAAGCTATAATACCTCAAAGGCCAGCGTCATCAATCTTACCCGTGCCCTTGCGGTTGAGTATGCAACCAAGGGAATTACCGTAAATGCCATCGCTCCCGGTGTGTTTGCCTCTGAAATGACCGAAGGCTTCTTTAACGGCGAGGTTAATGATGAAGCTGCAGGAAGAACCCCTATGGGACGTATCGGTAAAGTCGGAGAGCTCAACGGAGCCCTTGTATTCCTGTCTTCCGACGCCTCCAGCTACACCACAGGCCAAACCATTGCAGTAGACGGCGGCTGGACCTCGCTGCTTTAAGCAGAGTGCGTCCAAATTTTTCACAGTATAAAAGAAGCAGGTAGCGTTAGGAATTTTTATACGCTCCCTGCTTCTTTTTCAACTTATTGCCGGCTTCCCATGGAAAGCTCGCAAGCCTTTATGGCCTCAGATAAAAGCAGTCTTATTCTGAAACAGCCTCAAGAAACCTTCTGAGCATGGAGGCCACCTCCGCCCGGGTAGCGGTGCCTTGCGGGTCGAATAAGCAGCATGACCACGGTGAGTATTATGGCGAGGCTTTTCTGCCACATGGGGTTTGTTCGTGTGCTCATAATATTCTCTCCTTATGACTTCTTAGTACTTGTATTACGGCGTCACAGAAGCATCCCAGAAATTTCTTTCAGGGTAATAGAAGTCCCGCCGGACCAGTTTTACTCACCCTCGGTAATTGAAAATCTGACTCACTCCCCATTTTAATATGGGAGAAAACAAAAAGCGGCGGAAACAATGGCAGATACCAGGCTGACCGTCACACCTGCCATGGCCAGGATGTTGAACAGCCGGATGCGAAGGTCAAGACGCCTGTCTAAAAAACTGTTGCCAATAAGTAAGTACAATTTGTTCATCTGCACTGCTCCTTCTACATAGAAAAGGTGGTTCAAGTATTTTTGACAGACTGGATATTAATCAGCGCAATGAGTTAAACGCTTTTTTATCTGACACTCTTTATAATTAACTCTTCTTTTTAACCATAAAAAAGCTGAAGCCCGCCCCGCACAGTCCACCAAGAATGTGTGCGCCATGGGCAATGCCGTCCGTTGGCCCAATACCGCTTAAAAATTCACCTCCCAGATAAATGGCCATAACAAGCAATAAGGTAATGGGAATTTTACCATTTTTCATTCCTGCGGCCGAGGCCAGAACAATCATCATAAAGACGATGCCGCTGGCGCCAAGAAGCGCACTCTGGGGGAAAAACAGCATATAAAGAAGTCCAGACACAAGGGCTGTAAGAACTATCATTTTTACTATGGCTTTCGTTCCGTACTTTTCTTCAAGCATGGGACCCAAAACCAGAAGCAGCATCATATTCCCTGAAAAGTGAGCCCAGTTTGCATGTCCCAGAACATGTCCGAACAGTCTGAAATAGGTTAGTGGATCCAGCAGGGACGAGCGGTAAACACAAAACAGCAGGCTGGTGGAAGCCCCATTGGTCAGCTGACCCAAGAGCAGGGCTAAAAGCGACATCAGTGCGAAAGTAAGTGTGGCCGGTGAATTATAGTGGAGAAGTCCTCCTCTTTTTTTAACCTGATCCATGTCTTTTCCTTCCTGTAAGCCAAAGGCATATAGTCTCATTATACCCTTTTTAGCAGGTTTAGGCTTTTCCTTTTTATAAGGAGCTTTGATTTGTACTATCAAGGCTGAGGGCGCTGAGGAGCAAGCCGGGTCATATAACCAATAAAGTAAAAGATGGTCAGGTTCAGGTAAAAAACAAGGAAGCCCTCCAGGCTTTTCGTGTTTTAGAATAAAAGCGTAAGAAATCCCTTTAATCAAATGAGTAGCATGAGAGGAGTGATTGGTATGAAACCCTGTGTATTGCTTCGTTCCTCCTGGCAGGTGGTAAACATCGGCGACATTGCCCATACCCCCGGTGTACTGGCAATTCTTGAAAAACACCTGCCGAATGCGGAGGTTATTTTGTGGGCCTCCGACGATATAACCCCGGAGGTCATGGCCATGGAGCACCGCCGCTTCCCTAGCTTGAAAATTGTAAAAGGACGCATCGGTGACAATGGACACGCCAGCAATGAGGATCTGGCCCATGCCGTTAGCAGAAGCGACTTTCTGCTTCACGGTTCCGGACCGTCTTTCGTGGCCTTTAAGGATGTGGATGCTTTTGTACGAACCACGGGAAAGCCCTTTGGCGTATTCGGCATCACCTATGACGGAAACAGAGAGCAGGCTCCCCTGCTTTCAAAAGCTCGGTTTGTGTACTTCCGGGATTCGGTCTCTCTTGAAAAGGCCCAAAAAGCAGGGGTTAACGCACCTGTTATGGCCTTTGGCCCTGACGGAGCCTTTGCCACCGATTTACGGGATGACGAAAAAGCGCTGGCTTTTATGAAAGAAAACGATCTTGAAGAAAAGCGCTTTCTCTGCTGTATCGGCAGGCTTCGCTACACCCCCTATTGGAAAATACGGGAAGGCAGCCCCTTTAATGAAGAAAGGCACGTATTCAACGAAAGCTGGAAGGAACGGGATCATGAGTCTCTTCGCAAGGCCATAACCGAGGTGGTCCGGCGTACCGGCATGAAAATACTGATATGCCCCGAGGATCAGACTCAAATGGCCGTGGGGAAGGAAATGATTTATGACAAGCTGCCCCCCGATGTGGTCTCCCATGTGGTATGGCGGGAAAACTTCTGGCTTACCGATGAGGCCTTAAGCGTTTATATTCGCTCGGCAGGCCTGTTCGGAAATGAAATGCACTCCCCCATCATGTGCATTGGAAACGGTATTCCGGCAATTGTGTGCCGTTCTGAGGAGCAGACCACAAAGGGCTATATGTGGCGGGATATCGGGCTTGACGAATGGCTTTTTCATATTGACGGCCCTCAGGGGACTTCAGGTCTTACAGAAGCCGTTCTGGAGCTTGCTGAGGATCCGGAAGGAGCCCGTGAAAAGGCTTTAAAGGCCAGGGAAGTTGTCAACGCTCATTTTCAGCGTATGGCAGGAGAACTGGCAGCTTCTCTTTCCGGTATTCAGAAGGGCTCCTCCCCGTCACCTCTTTAAAGGCTCTGTAAAAGCCGGAAAGGCTTTCATAGCCGCAGAGCCCGGCAATGTCAAGCACTGTCTGCTCCCCTTTGTTTATTAGCTCCACAGCTTTTTGGATTCGCCTTTTAGCAATATACCGTGAAAGTCCCAGTCCATTGTATTTTTTGAACAATCTTGAGAAGTAGGAAGGATTCATGGGAATAAGCCGGGCCACCCCTTCCAGGGTAAGAGGTTGGGAGAGGTGGCCCTCAATATAATTTAAAACCTGATTCATTGCAAGACGGTTTCTGGTTGATACGGATTCCGACGCTGCATCGGTTTTCTCCATGCTGGAGGAGCATGCATTAGACAGCTCTCCTGAATAATGCCGGCAAAGCAAGGCAAGAGCCTGGAGAAGCAGGGATTTGGCCATAAGATCATATTCGGGCTTTCTCTCCCTCATCTCTGTGCCAATGCGCCACATAAGACCTTCAATTTCCCTTGCAGCAGAGGATTCTGAGGAAATTCGGTTTTCAAAGGAGTCGTCCCTGTTGAGAAAAATCTTCATATACCGCCATTCCAAAGCATCCTCCCTTGAGGGCCAAATAAGCCGGGGTTCAAAATCCAGGTACATCATAACCAGGTCCTCGGGAGGATAAACCAGGTGTATGCCTCTTCGCTCACTGTTGTTCAGAAGAATAATATCCCCTTTGACAACAGTATAGGTTTTATTCTCGATATGCCAAAGACACCGTCCCTCAAGAATACAGCATATCTTAAGAGTATGGTAGCAGACAAGAGGCTGGTGGGTGTTCCTTGGTGGTATACGGTGAAAAACCAGGGATAGAGGCAGGCTTTTATCCATAGGGTTCTCCATTGTTCTCCATTATGGCGGTTTCTTTACGAAGTAAGGCTGCAGGCTTTAAAAGCAAGAGTTAGGCAGGCTCTTCAACACAAGGCTTGCGATCCGGCCTTACTTCAAGTGGACGGATCGCCGCTTTCCCGTCAGCGTACAAAATGTGTCCAAACCCTGCTTTCCTTGGGGGGTTGGGGAACCTTATCCTTTGCCGCATCCAGGGACTTTAAAAGCCATGCCATGGCCTGTGCATTTCTGCGAAGAGTCTGAATGCCTTCGCCGTCCTGATGAATTTCACCCTTATCCCGGCCGTAAGCAACGGTCCAATACTGGGATGGGGGAATGACGGTCTGGGCAAGGTTCAGATAATTGTTAAGCTGGTGCACCGTATCCACACCGCCGGCCCGGCGTACAACGGCAAGAGAGGTTGCCACCTTATAGCTGAAATACCGGGAGCTGGTATAAAAGACCCTGTCCAGAAAGGATTTCAGCGTCCCTGCAATACCGGCGTAATAGGTGGGCGATGCCAGAATAA
The DNA here is from genome assembly GCA_023424865.1 of Bacillota bacterium. The sequence goes on from JAFADM010000201.1 coordinate 10,911, forward strand.
ATCCGTCGGCTTCTCTCATTTTGGCTGCTGTTTCGTTTACCAGATCCTCTTTAAATACACATTGGTTGTTTTCCGATTTGGAGCAATACTGACATGCAATGCACCCGTGGATATCATGTCCGCCTATATGGACAATTTCAACCTCAATACCCTCTTTTTTAAGCTCCTCAGCCATAATATCCAGTGCCTGGCTTGTGTTTCCGTTAACACGGGGGCTTCCGTTAATACCAATTACCTTCATATGAACGCTCCTGTAAACTTATAAAATTATTTCATAATTAAAGTATAAACCTTACAGCTTACTCTAAGTCAAGAGCTCCCATCACCGATCCCGGTAAAAAGAAAAGGAAAAGTCTTGATTATATGTTAAGTTTAATTTTGAAGATCTAAATTGCACGGATATTTACACTTTTGCATTGCTTGAACTCTGTTATAATTTTCTTGGCACACGTATTCCTCCAATTGAACCTTGGGAATTATGTCCAATAAAAAGGATGATGGAAGCATTTTTCCAGTTGTTGAAAGGAGACCCTATGCTTGATTTAAGGTATGATGTCATTGTTGTGGGAAGCGGCCCTGCGGGATTATCGGCAGCACTTTATGCGGACCGAAACGGTGCGCGGACTCTTCTCATTGAAAAATCGGGTTTTGTTGGCGGTATGTCAACGGACGGAATGCTCAATATCTTTTGCGGCAGAGCCTCAG
>JAFADM010000211.1 GCA_023424865.1 Bacillota bacterium
AACCTGCATGAAAACAATTGAAGTTTTTATTTCATTGTATTAGAATAGAGTAAAAATGTCCAAATTTTATAAAATCCAATCAGCAAGGGGGTCTTTGAATGTTTGAAATCTCTCTTTCCATGGTTCAGGTTATTGCCGTTCTAATCTCCGCCCTGGCTCTTGGCATGGCTGGGTGGCTCTACACCTGGGTGAAGGCACAACCGTCTTCCAATGCTCGTATCGCTGAAATCGGCGAGTACATACGCAGAGGGGCAAACACTTTTCTCAGACGTGAATACCAAATCCTAGCTCGCTTCGCTGGCGTCGCTGCATTGCTGATTCTCATTTTTCTCCCCCACCCCATTTGGACTGGAAATCCCGCAAACAACATTCTGATGGCCATTTCGTATCTCGTCGGTACGATTTTATCGGCACTGGCCGGTAAAATCGGCATTCAGGTCGCAACCATTGCCAACGTTAAATCTGCGGAAGCTGCAAAGCAGGGAATCAAACCCTCCTTTATGGCCGGTTTTCGCGGCGGTGCAGTTATGGGTATGGCCGTGGTAGGCGTGAGCCTTCTGGGTGTCACCCTGGTGCTTCTCCTCACAGGAGATCCTACCTCTGTACTGGGCTTTAGCTTCGGTGCCAGCTCTCTGGCTCTTTTTGCCAAGGCGGGCGGAGGTATTTTTACCAAAACCGCCGATATCAGTGCCGACCTCGTAGGTAAGGTTGAGATGGGCATTGATGAGGACGATCCCCGCAATCCTGCGGTTATCGCCGACAATGTGGGCGATAACGTAGGTGATGTAGCCGGTATGGGCGCGGATCTTTTTGACTCCAACGTTGCCTCCATGTCGGCGGCTCTGGTTCTGGCAGTTTCTTTAGGCGGCATCACCGGCAAGAATGTCATTATGGTCTTTGCCTATGCTGCCATTGGATTACTGGCTTCCATTATCGGTGTTGCTTCCGCAAAAATCGGAAAAAACGGCGATCCCAACAAAGCCCTCAACCAGTCAACTTATGTCACAACCGCTATCTATGGCGTTTTAACCGCTCTTGCCACCTTTTTGTTTGATTTTGAGTGGCGTATCTGGGGTGCCACCGCAGTGGGCCTTCTTGTAGGTGTTATTATCGGTATCGCATCCGATTATTTCACCAATGACGCAAAGAAGCCCGTCCAGGAAGTAGCCAATGCGTCCAAGCAGGGGCCGGCCTTTACTATTATCTCCGGTTTCTCCTACGGACTTTTAAGCGTACTTCCCGCTCTTTTAGGTATCGCAGTCTCGGCTCTTGTAGCCTACAATCTGTGTGCACCTCTGGGAGACAATTACGGTATGTTCGGCATTGCCATGGCTGCTCTTGGCATGCTATCCATCGTTGGCATGATCATTTCCAACGATGCCTACGGGCCGATTGTGGATAATGCCAGAGGACTTGCCGAAATGGGCGGCCTGGGGCATGACGTTATCGCGATTACCGATGAGCTGGACTCCGCAGGCAATACCGTTAAGGCCGTTACCAAGGGCTTTGCTATCAGTGCTGCGGGCCTGACGGTTATCGCTCTGTTAGGTGCTTTCATGAGCGAGGTCAACACTGCCGCCGCCGAGCTTGGCCTGGAGGGCATCACCAATTTTGACATTATGAACCCCACCGTGTTCTTCGGACTCATTGTGGGTGTGGCCGTACCCGCTGTATTCTCCGCTATGCTGATGCTGGGCGTGGATAAAAATGCGCAGCGCATGGTGGATGAAATCCATCGGCAATTTGATACGATTCCCGGACTTAAGGAAGGCAAAGCCGACGCTAAGCCGGACTACGACCGGTGCATCGACATTGCCACAGTGGGCGCTATCAGAGAACTTATTCCCGCAGGCCTGGTTGCCATCTTTTCCACTCTTGTGGTGGGGTTTATTGGCGGCGTAGAGGCCATTGGCGGCTTTTTAACCGGCAATATCCTCTCAGGCCTTTTGCTGGCGCTCTTCATGTCCAATGCCGGCGGTCTTTGGGATAATGCCAAGAAGTTTGTGGAGGCAGGGAACTGCGGAGGAAAGGGTTCCCCCGCTCACAAGGCTGCCGTGGTAGGCGATACGGTGGGCGACCCCTGCAAGGATACCGCAGGTCCTTCCATCAACACCCAGGTAACCGTGGTTTCTCTGGTCGCTTCCATTCTGGCTGCTATATTCCTTCAGTTCTCCATATTCTAAGCATGACTTAAAAAACCTAAGGGCTTGGTGCGTTTTTCGTACCGAGCTCTTTTTTTATTATGAAATAACTAAGAATCTGCTTGATAAAACTAAATAAGAGCGATAATATAGGATACATACATGCGTATGTACTTGGAGGTAATTATATGCCACGACACGACCCCGACCAAAAAACGAAGCAGGATATATTGGAAACTGCCACACGCCTTTTTTCGGAAAGGGGATTTGAAAATGTAAATGTTGAAGATGTTGTAAAAGCGGTCGGAGTAACCCGCGGGGCTTTTTACCATTATTTTAAATCCCGCGAAGAATTAATTTCCAGTGTTATGAATAAGTCCTTTAATGACAATAACCCATTTACCCTCGCCCATAAACAGGAAGGGCTTAATGCCCTCGAAAAGCTTCGTTCTGTGTTCAAGCTTGACCTTCGTCCCCGTTTGGAAATGAGTGATAGTTTGAGAATCGAAATGCAGAAAATGGCGGATAACCCCGTTGTTTTTAAAAATGAAATGCTTTCCCAGGTAAATGTGGTAGCTCCTTATATCGAAAGGCTCTTGCTTGAAGGAAATGAGGACGGCTCCATTTCCGTTAAATATCCAAAGCAGGTATCGCAAATTATCTCTCTGCTGGTTTCCTCGTGGTTAAGCTCCTTTGCGTTTCAAGTATCTTATAAAGAGTATGCCGACAAGGTTTCATTTCTTGAACAGCTAGGCGAAGTATTGGGCGTGTCTTTTATGGATAAGGAAATGAAAGAAATTTTTCTGGAAATTGGCAAGCAGGAACTAGAAAGTTAAAACTAAGCTTGATATTTACTGCCTTATTACAGGCAGTAAAATTTAAGACTTATACATACATACGTATGTATATAATAAAGCAGGAGGAATTTATGCTTGAGAATATCATTGAAGTTTCGGGTTTAAAAAAATCCTTCAAGACGAACCATGTTTTGAGGAATGTCAGCTTCACTATTGGCAAAGGCAGTATCTTCGCTCTGCTCGGTTCCAACGGTGCGGGAAAAACAACTGTCGTTAAAATTCTTTCCACTTTGTTGAAGCCGGACGGCGGAAATGCTGCCATCAGCGGCTTTGATGTAGTAGGCCAAGGGGACTATGTACGTAGGTGTATTAGCCTGACAGGGCAGTTTACGGCACTGGATGAAGTTTTAACGGGCAGAGAAAACTTAAATCTTATCGGGCAGCTCAAACGTCTGTCAAATGTTAAAAGCAAGGTGGACCAGTGGCTATCCTTTTTCAATTTGGAGGATGGGGCTAACCGAAAAGTATCCACTTATTCCGGTGGTATGCGCCGCAGACTGGATATAGCCATGAGCCTTATGGGCAGCCCCCAGGTGCTTTTCCTCGACGAACCCACCACAGGGCTTGATCCGCAAAACCGTATCGCCATGTGGGGCCTTGTGAAGGGCTTGGCAGCGGGAGGGACAACGGTATTTCTTACTACCCAATACTTGGAAGAAGCGGAGTATCTCGCCGACAGCATTGCTATTCTTCATGATGGCAAGATACTGGCAGAAGGCACCCCTCAATATCTTAAAGGGATACTGCCGCAACGGGGCGCACAACTGAATTTCCAAAGCGAAGCAAAAGCCGCAGAGGCTATGAAGCTCTTAAAGGATACTGGTATTGCGGTTGATAGCATGGAGCAAAGCCTCCCCACTTTAGAGGAGGTATTTTTAGCGTTAATTGATGAAAAAAAGGAGGGGAGTTATTATGAGTAAGCTAAGAATAAGCGTATTTTTCGATTGGTGGGTAATGTTCAAACGCTGTTTACTTATTTCTGTGCGAAACCCCGAAGCATTGCTAATGGCAACACTCACGCCATTTTTCTTAATGCTCCTGTTCGGAACTGTCTTTGGGAATATAGCAGAAGTAGGAGATTTTAACTACATTGATTTCATTGTACCGGGAATTATTTTGCAAAGTATTGGTACGGCCTCTCAACATTCGGCAATGAATGTGACAACAGACATGACCAAAGGTATAATCGACCGCTTTCGCTCCATGTCCATTTCAAAACATGCCGTACTTATAGGTCACACCGGAGCAGGAGTGGTGAGGAATGCAATCTCAACCACTGTGATCATTGGAACCGCCTTTATTCTGGGATTTAGACCACAGGGCGGCTTTGCGGATTGGCTTATTGCCGTGTGTCTCCTTTTGTTAGTGAACATTGCAATATCATTGCTTGCCGTACTGTGCGGGTTAATCTCAAAGACGGCAGAAGGCTCCGGCGGACTCATGTTTCCACTCTTTATTCTGCCTTTCATCAGTTCCGGCTTTGCCCCCATTGATACCATGTCCGGCCCAATCAGGCGGTTTGCGGAAATACAGCCCATGACACCGATTATTGACAGTATTCGGGCTTTAACGCTCGATTTACCTTTAGGCAACAGTTTATGGTTAGCTTTGGCCTGGTGTATGGGAATAATCCTTGTGGCCTTCGCTTGCTCAGCACAGGTTTATAAACGTCATTTGTCGTAGGAATAGTATAGCTATTATCTGTGTGATTGGATGCAGGACTTAAGCTTAAGCCATTGAGAGCCGGGAAAGCTCCCCCATTGATTTTCATAATTCATTTGTTCATTTTTCAGAGTCCCTATTATTTCATAGGATTTGACAATTTCCTTTATGAAGCCAAAAAAGTCTCCTTCTGACTCGAAATCCTTGCTATAGATGGCTTCACGCTCCAGGTCATGCCTGTTAATTTCCCAGGAATCCTTTTTCGCCGTATAAATGGCAACCTTTATAAGGTCATTGAGACGCTCCAGCTTCCATAGCCAAGCGCCCGGCTCATCATCCCAGCATAACCATTTGATTTTTGATTGCCCGGCGGTGATATCCCGGGGACAGGGCATGCAGAGGTCGTTCAGCGCCACCAGAAGCTCCAGGGGCGCATCATGTCCTAAATAGGCTGATGCGGTGACCATTATCGTTTGAGCCTTATCAGCCAAAACAACCTCAAACCACCCTGCCTTCACACGGGTGATATGAAATCCGGGATGAGAGTCATATCTTAAATCCTCCAGCAGCTCCACTGTGTATTGACTGCCATAGGAGGTATTGTTTATGAAGGTAATATTTTTAAAGCGCGTGTATTTAAAGTCGGCAGCTTCAACGCTGTTGGAGTTAAACACAGCGTCCTCCAGCAGGCAGTAATTAAAAATACAGGTTTTTAAATTGCAGTGCTCAAATTTAGTTTTAGTAAGGTCGGAGCCATAAAAATCCACAAGAAAAAAACAGTTCTCAAAGCTGAGGCCGCTTAAATCCTCATTAATAAGGTTCCCTTCAATATCAAGGTCATAAAACACCTTTTGTCCGGCACTTATAAAAGTCAGCAATTCATTGGAATTCATCGTCGTCCAGGTCTCCTTTTAATTCCTGTTACTTCATTATGGCACTTTTTCCGGTTCGCATCCCGAAACCCCATATAAAAACAGATCCAGAAGCTCATTATAGAGTTTTGCCTTGGCCTGGGAGTCAGAAATCGCTTCCAGCTTATTCATTGCGCCTTCTCCATAAATGCTTAAATAGAATAGCAAGGCTTCCTTTGAATAGCGTTTATTGAAATAACCCTGTTCAATACCTTCTTTAATAAAGCTCAGCATGTGAGGTACCAGCTTTTTCTCATAATCAAGCGCGATCTCTCTGTATTTACTGCTTATAAGGCTGTCCCAAAATACGGTTAAGGAGGTGCTCTTTTTTTTCATAGGCTCAAAAAAAGCCTGTTTTACCTTTTCTTTAAAAGATAACTCACTGTGCATAGCCTCCATAAAATCCTGGAGCAGCTTCTCATAATAAAACGTGACGGCGCAGCAAGCCAGGTTATCCTTGCTTTGAAAATAATTGTAGATGCTAACCTGGGACACACCGGCTTTTTCCGCAATGTCGGAAATGCTTACCTTTTCCATGCCCCTCTCACAGTACAGCTCAACAACTGCTTCCAATATGATATTTTTCTTTTCCTGAGTTCTTTTTTCAAACCCGTTCATTGTTTACCACCCATAAACAAGGATAAGTTAAATTATGAAATATAACAAGCTAAATATTTCATTTCTTCTTGTATTTTGATACTTAAACCCCTATAATAAAATTATGAAACGAATACCTTAAAATATTTCAAAACTTTAGGAGGTCTAATGGAAAAAAGCATTAAGAGAGACGGCTGTACCGTTACATACGACTATTTACCGGGTGATCACTCTCTTACCGTTGTGCTGGTACACGGCTACGGACTTCATCGTGCCATGTGGAAGCCCCAGGTGTCTTTTTTACAACAAAAGGGCTACCCCATAATTAATATTGATGTCCGCGGCCACGGAAACTCAAGGCCTGCAGGTGAATTCAGCGTTAAGCTGGCGGCAGAGGATATCCACGCCATTCTTCATGTGGAAAAACCCTTTAGCTACTTGCTTTGCGGTCTTTCCATGGGGGCCTTTGTTGTTCAGGAATACGCCTTCCTTTTTGGTAGTGCCACAGGTTATTTTCTCACGGGAGCAACACCCCTGTTGACGGCTTACTCCAAATGGGAAAAGAAGCTTCTGGCCTCCTCCGGTGCTATTATGAAGTATTTTTATTCCTGGAAGGGTCTTAAAAAAGCCATGTCCAAAGGCAGCACCTTTACAAAAGCCGCCTGTTTAAGTGTTGCCCGGATGTTCGACGAAACAGACAAGCCTGAATTTCTGGTTTCGTGGAAGGGCTTTACAACCTGCCTTCATGAGGAAACGTTCACATTTGATGCACCTCTTTTCGTGCTGGCAGGAGAGCAGGATACAAGGGGCACCATACAGAAGCATCTGCCGGACTGGCAGCTGCATTATCCGGGCTGTACCGTTCAAAAAATACCTGACTCAGGTCATGTTGCAAACCTGGATCAGCCCGATAAGTTCAATGAGCTTCTGCTTTCGTTTATTAAGGCTTGCAGTAAAGGTTGATTTTATATTTAAGCGGATAACAAGCAATTCATTAAAAAGGAAAGTGGACTCTGACTGACATCAACAAGCAAAGGCTTTGCTGCTTTTTGCTTGTTGCTTTATTGATAGCCCTTTGCATAGCAAATGTGGCTAAAGGAGAGGGATTCGATGCCCCGAGCTTTTTGATTTGTTGACCTGTCAGGTAAAATGAAATATAATAACATTGACCTAAAAGGTCAAGAAACTTTTTTCAGATTGCTAAGGGGTATAATGACATGCACATAAAATTATTGGAGCTTGATCCTAAAAGACGTGACGCTGTTTTAAATGCGGCCTTAAAAGAGTTTGCGGTGAAGGGATTTGACGATGCGTCAACAAATATTATTGCAAAGGAAGCCGGGATTTCTAAAGCGTTGATGTTCCATTATGTTAATAATAAAAAGGATCTTTTTCTGTTTACCTACAACTATTTTGCGGATCTTATGGACAAAGAATATTTTGCGCTATTGAATTTCAGTGAAAAAGATATTTTTAATCGACTGCGCCAATCCTATCTTCTTCAGATCGGATTAATAAAAAGATATCCCTGGATTTTTGAGTTCAATAAGCTTTCCGCTGCCACCCATTCTGATGAAATTAATAAAGCGCTTGAGGCGAGGACTCATAATAAACAAATATCATGTTTTCATCATTTATTCGACGAGATTGATGAATCCAGCTTCAGAGAAGGGCTCGAAATTGAAAAATCCAAACAAATTCTGCTTTGGGCAAATATAGGTTTTACTAACCAAATACTTGACGATATACGTCATTCCAATGCCTGGGAGCTGGACTATGAGAGTATCCTGGAAAAACTTAACGGATATATTGAAGAACTGAGAAAAATCTTCTATAAATAATGAAATAAAGAGATGACGTAATGGACTTACCCCATGGACAAAAAACCTTGATTTTGCAGCTAATATAATATCCTAAGCATTGAGGAGGCCAAAATGGAAGAAACACTGAAACCGGTAATCATTGCTTTTCCTCTCAGGGGCGAGTGGATAGCTCCCAATACCCCGGGGAAAAAGATTCCAAGCCACGGAACCAACCATTTAGGCGAGCGTTATGCTTACGACTTTTTACAGGTTGACTGGGATAGAAGGGGTTGGCCTTTTTATCGTGTTCATTGGTTACATTATCTCCTTTTTGGTGTTCCTTTAAATAAGTGTTATTGCTGGGGGCAAGATGTCCATGCACCTTGCGACGGAGTGATTGTTGAAGTCAGGGATGGTCATAAGGAAAGACCCAGGGCGCATTTAATTTCTGATTATTTAACCGCTTTAAAGAATGCCTTTGCCTTTAATTCAGGAAAGTATACTATACAAGCCATTTCTGGCAACTCGATCATCATGAAATGCGGCAATACGGTTTATGCAGGCTTAGCCCACCTTCAAACAGGCTCAATTAAGGTTTCGGCTGGTCAAAGCGTAAAGAAAGGTGATGTTTTAGCCAAAGTGGGACATTCCGGCAACTCATTTGCTCCACACTTGCATTTTCAGCTTATGGACAGCAGTGACGCGGCTTCATCAAATGGCATCCCCTGTGCTTTTGAGCATTACGATTTATTTCAAAACGGCAGATGGAAAAAAGTCTGCAACGGCATTCCCTCCGATAAGGACAGAATACGATTTGTAAAAGACAGCGATACCTATGGGATCTAACGGTATAGAGCCATGCCTAAGATAATTCTACTGCCGGTTGCAAATTTTGTTATGCCTTTTTACAGGCTGCTCTTCCCCCCCTCTATCTCGTTGCAACCAGCTCTTGATTGATTCTTATGGACCTAAATGATATGTTTTTAGTAGACGGTGCACACGTTATAAAAACCAATCCACTTTATTAAGTCCGAAAGGTACACCCATTAAAGGAGAATAAAACCATGCTGAATATGAATAAAACAGGCCTCTATATTTCCGTTCTCAGAAAAAAGAAGGATATGACTCAATCCGAACTGGCAGATAAAATGAATGTCAGCCATCAGGCCGTATCTAAATGGGAAAGAGGTGAATCCATGCCCGATGTCTCCCTCCTCCCTCTTTTAGCCAAGGAATTTGATGTGACTATTGAACAGCTTTTAAGCGGCGGTGAATCCCCTGATAATAAAACCATTCAGGAAGGCCGGGTTATTTATGAGCTGGCACATCAACACCCGGAGCGGGTTGCTCAAATGGTTAACACCGGCGAGGTAGAGGCGCAGACCGTGGCAAAGGTGGCTCCCATAGTAAGGCCCAGCCTCTTAAATGAGACGGCAATGGGAATTAAGGAAATGGATACCAAAACCCTGGTTAGCCTGGCACCCTTTTTGGATTCGGAAACCCTTGAGTATATAGTGGATCAGGCCGTAATAACCGATGTTAATCCCAAACGGCTGATGGCGCTGGCTCCGTTTCTAAAAAAGAAGACACTGGCAAAATTAATGGATTATATTATGGACGGTGATTTTAATCCCAAGCTTTTGGTGGGCTTCGCGCCCTTCATCGATAAGGGAACACTGGAAAAGCTGGCCAACAGATTGTTGGATGAGAACTGTGATCCTCATATTATTGTAGCCCTGGCACCCTTTATACGCCGCGAGGCATTGTTGAGCATAGTGGAAAAGGCTGTGAAGAAGCTGGGAACAGGTATGCTCATCCAGCTAGCTCCTTTTTTGGGTCAGGAGGGTTTAAGCTCTTTAATTCAAAATGTCTCATTCAATTTCAAGTCGGACAAAAATCATAATGATGAGGATACGGATGATGACGACGAAGATGATGATGACGACGATGACGACGACGATGACGACGACGACGATGATGACGATGACGACGATGATGATGACGACGACGATGACGATGACGACGAAAACAATGATGATGATAACAATGATAATGAGGATGACAACAACGGCGATGAGCAGAAAACACCCAAGAACAGTGACATCCCTGCTAAGAACGGTTTCATGACGTCCTACACTCTTTGACAAATCTGCCGTTTAGCCCAGTGAGGCAGGCCAAACACTTTAATTGGCCTGCCTCACTATTTGTCTATGAATAGTCCATCACCGCTGGAGCTTCCTTGCTTCAAATAAAATTTTTCCAGTTTTATTAATTTATTACTCTTTATTATTTTTCAGAATCAACCCTTCAGTGCGCCAATCATGATGCCCTTGACAAAGTATTTTTGAACCGAGGGGTAAATTAAAAGGATGGGTACCGTTGCCACAAGAATGGTAGCGTACTTTATACTCTCACCTATGGCTTCTCTGTCCTGGCCACCCGCGTCTATCATCATACTGTCGGTACTGCTCAAGACAAGAATTTCCCTTAATATAAGCTGCAGCGGATAAAGGCTTCGCTCTCTCAAAAAGATCATGGCGTCAAACCATGCGTTCCAGTGATGTACTCCGTAGAATAGCACCATTACGGCCATGGAGGGCAGGGATACAGGTATTACAATTCGGAACAGGATGACAAAATCATTGGCTCCGTCAATCCTGGCCGATTCCTCAAGGCTGTCGGGAACAGACATGAAGGCTGTTCTTAATACAATAAGATTCCATGTCATGATAGCCGTGGGCAAAATAAGAGCCAGCAGGCTGTTTTTCAAATTCAGGGTATTGTTTACCAGAAGATACCTGGGGATCATTCCTCCATGAAAATACATGGTAAAAATAATAGCCAGCATCAGCGGTTTTTTTAGGGCAAAGTTTTTCCTGGATAAAATATAGGCTCCCAGGGATGTCATGAGAATATTGAGGGCCGTACCACCGATAAGTACAACCAGGGTATTTCGGTATCCCGTAAGAATGTTGGGATTGTTCAGAACCATTTTATAGGCCGAAAGGCTGAAGCCCTTGGGCAGAATCATAAATCCCGTATGGCCGATAAGCTGCTTAGATTCGCTTAAAGAAGCTGCCGTTACATAGAGAAAGGGATACAGTGTTATAACAATCATGATAAGCATAAAGAAAATATTTATGGTATCAAAGGTTTTTTCTCCGGGGCTTTTTCGTATGCTCATATCCGTTCCTTCCTTTCCTTAAGGCGTTTTACTGCCTCCAAATCCGACTCCTGCTTTGTCACATCGCGATAGGACATGCCCCGTTTACCAGAGACTGGTTTCGCTGACCTTTTTACTTATCTGATTGGCAGCAATTAATAGAGCAAAATTGATAACTGAATTAAAGAGTCCCACTGCCGCCGTAAAGCTGAACTGGAAGCTTTCTCCCAGACCCTTCCGATAGACATAGCTGGATATGACATCTGCTGTTTCATAGGTATTGGGGTTGTAAAGAAGGATAATCTTTTCAAAGCCCACACTCATCATCTGACCCAGCCTTAAAATAAACAGGATAATTACAGTAGGCATGATGCCGGGAAGCGTGATATTGATAAGCTGGCGGAAACGGCCTGCGCCGTCTATTCTTGCAGCCTCATACTGTTCCATGTCGATACCGCTTAAGGCTGAGAGATAGATAATGGTTCCCCACCCTACCTCCTGCCATATGCCCGACAGGACATAGATGGCCCGGAAATACTGGGGCTGTCCCAAAAGGTTGGTACGTTCACCGCCCAGAAGTACAAAAAGATCCGTTATAAAGCCATCCCTGGAGACAAAGTCGTAAATCATACCGCAAATGACCACGGTGGAAACAAAATGCGGAAGGTAGGTAATGGTCTGCACAGCTCTTTTAAACCGCTGGTTTCTTAATTCGTTAAGAAGCAGGGCAAAAATAATGGGGGCCGGAAAACCCAGAACCAGCTGGTATAAGCTTATAACCAGCGTATTTCTAAGCGTTCGTTCAAAATAGAAGCTCTCGAAGAATTCCTTGAAGTATTTAAAGCCTACCCAGGGGCTGTCCCATATTCCCTTTACAATATCAAACTGCTTAAAGGCAATGGTGGCACCGTACATGGGCCCGTACTGGAATATTATATAATAGGCGATAACCGGTATGGCCATAAGGTATAAGTACTTGTTAAGCTTAAGTTCTCGGGCCAGCTTATAGCCAAGCCCGCTTTTGGCAAGCCCGCCGGAAAGCGCCGTCGGAGTGTCAGCCTGTAATTGTCTCATATGCTCTCTCCTTGTCAGGAATTATGGGTTTAGGCGGCCGGAGAAAAGCCTCTTTCCTCCGGCCGGATAAAGGGTTTAAATAAAGGGTTTATTTTACTTTTAATTAACGCTGATTATAGCGATCCAGTGCAGCCTGCCGAAGCTCAATAGCCCTGCTAAGATTCATCTTTTCAAGCTGAGCCAGATACGCATCGAAATTATCCAGGGATTCGGTGCCCATAACAAATTTTACGAACATTTCCTTCTGGTAGGCGTCAATGGTGGTAATGATGGTGGAGGCCTCATCGGTTTCAGCCTGAGTGGCCGTAACCGGCGGCAGCAGCACGTTCAGGGAATTGTCGGAAACCTTGGACCAAAGCTCAAAGGCGGCCTTTTGCTGGGGGAGAGCAAAATACTGCTCATGATACCTGGAATCGATGTGGCCGGGAGAAGGCGTGGAGCCCCTGGTGTATTTCCCCAGAGCGTTGCTGATGGAAAGGCCGTCAGGATTGTTGGTGATAAGCTCCGAGTATTTGGGGAAGTCACCCTCCCAGTTAAAGGTAAGGCCTTCAATACCAAAGTTCTTTAAGATATTGCCTTCTTCCGTGAAGAAGTAGTTGGCCCACCGGGCAGATTCCTCAGGGTGCTTGTTGACAGTGGTTATGGCCAGCTGATTACTGGTTCTTACCTCCCAGGCTCTCTGTGTAAACTGGGGCTCGTCACCCTTGTTCAGCACAGGGAACTGGAGAGCTACGAGGTCAAACTTGGGATCCTGATCCTTCATAGCATTGAGATAGTAGCCCATGGTACCGCCAATACCTCCGCTGGCAAGCACACCGGACTGGCCTCCAACAATTTTGGCTTCCACGGCTTTTGCATTATTGGACGCAAAATCAGGGTCAAGCAGTCCTTTTTCATACCAGCTCCTAAGCAGTGCCAGGGCGTCCTTATAGACAGGCTCTGCCGGTCCATAAGCCACTTTCCCATCCTTTAGATAAAAGTTCCGGCTAATGCCGAAGGCTCCGATAATGTTCGTCGCAGTGTCGAACTCATTGGACGTACCGGTAAGGGGAGCAATAGCGCCCTTCTTTTCTTTAAACTGGGTAAGCATTTCCGTCCATTCGTCAAGGGTTTCCGGTGCGGAAAGGCCAAGCTCCGTCAGCCAATCCTGGCGGGCAAAGG
>JAFADM010000233.1 GCA_023424865.1 Bacillota bacterium
TGAGATAAACATGGTAGGGGCTTCCCTGCAGGTTATAGTGAGGCTTTAGCAGCACCTTGCCCAGATGGTAGCTGTAAGGCTCATCTGCGGGAGTTAATGCCTCCTGGGCAGTCTTGCCTGACGGCCAGGGAATGAACTCCTCCCGGCTGTCGGCGGCAGCCAGAACCAGCGGCCCGTAGTAAACGGACAAAATTTCCGGTTTGTCGGGGGTGGGCTCGCTGCGCAGTGTAAAGGGCATTTGAAGCTCCACCGTATCCCCGCTTATGAAATCCCTCTCCAGCACAATGTAGCCGTCCTCTGTTCCATACGGGGTTTCTTTTCCGTTTACCTTCACCACGGCAGGCTCGGAAAGCCAGGAAGGCCGCCTCAGCTTAAGGCACAGGAAGCCATTTCCCTCTACTGTAAACGCGGCACGCTGCTCGGCAATGAGATCGGCTGTCTGGAGGATCTTTATCCCCTTTTCACTCCAATGAAGCGTGGAAGGAATGTACAGTGCCACATACAACGTATTCCCCTGATGGTAGTAGATGCTTTCCTGGTATTTCAGGTGGCTCTCAAGCCCTGTCCCGTGACAGCAGCTGTTCTCGTCAAGATCAAAGGATTTCTCTGCTCCGGGCTGAAGAGGCATAAAATAAGTGCTTCCCCCTGTGGGGCCGCTCTGATCATGGGAGGCGACAATATGGTTAATCAGTGTCTTTTCGTAATAGTCCATCAAGTGGCTTTCCGGCGTATAGACAAAGAGCCGGCCGGTAAGCTTAAGCATATTGTAGCTGACACAGCTTTCCGCGGTGCGGTCGGAGAGGAATGCCCCGATACCGTCCACCCGTTGGAACATTTCACCCTCGCTGGTACCGCCAATGCAGTAGCAATGGTTGTCGTGAACCATGTGCCAGAAGTTTTTCGCAATGTCATAATAGCTTTTTCCGCCGCCCTTTTCGAAAATCTCCACCGCGCCCAGCACCTGGGGGATATGCTGATTGGCGTGAATGCCTCCCAGGGTGTCGATATCAAGGGTCAGGGGATAAAACAGCTTGTCATTGTCAAAATATTTGGCCGCAGCCATATATTCGTCTCTGGGATCAAGGCCGTACAGGCGGGCCATGACTTCGTTCATGCCGCCGTATTCTCCGGCGATGTACATACTCCACATTTTCTGGCGCTTTTCCTCGCTTAAAGCGTCCAGCCGGTGAAACACCCATATCCCCAGCTTCCGGCAGATGTCGAAAGCCTTTTCTATTCCCGCCAGCTCATAGCAGTCCAAAAGTCCTGCGATAATTTTATGAAGTGTATAGTAGGGAGCCCATATCCTGGGATAAATAGCGTATTCCTCCAGTTGATCAAACTGATCCTCCGAGTAACCGCTTAGAAAGCCCGGATGGAATTTGCCGCTTAAGGCCATGGCATCCTGACATTGGGCAAGGCCTTCAACCATATGGTTGACCTTTTTAAGAAACTTTTCCTTTTCCTCTCCAGTACAGCAGCTTACAGCCAGGGCTATAGCCGACAGGTAATGCCCTGTGGTATGCCCTTTAAGAAGGCTTTGGGGCGCATCCCAGCCGGTCATGGGCTCCGCATTAAGGGTATCAAGTCCTGCTGCCTTTCTAAAGTTGTACAGCATGCTGTCGTCGCTGATTCCCAGAAGATATTCCACTATTCTGGTTTTGTTCTCCTTGAAAATGCCTCCGTCCACTTGGACGTCCTTCAGAGGGAAGGGCTTAAGTACCGGCTTTGGACCTGCATCTTGCGTATCCGGATCATCCTTAGAAAGCACTGTCACCACTGCAGTGGGAATAAGCCCGGGATAACGTCCATCCGGAGGCAGAGCTTTAATCTCATACAGCCCGGGTGCCGCAATTGAAAAATCCGGAACATCCTTCCAGGTAACCGGCAGAGTGGTGAAGCAGCCGTCATGGGTCTCCAGGATGACAACACTTGGCAGGTGCCAGGCTTTCCCTTCCGGGATTTGGGCCTCCACCTGAAAAATCCGGGTAAATACCAGGGTGCTTTCAACCTGCAGCACGGTAGCGGTAAACTCACGGATTTCCCTTTGTCCATCCAGTGTAAGTGTTGCGGTAAGCCGTACCTCTCTGTTGCCCGTCCCTGCTCTCGGGCGATGCACGCGACCGGTATTGTCAATAAGATGGGGATAGTCGCTGTTCCAGGCAATCACCGAACCGTTTTTACCCTCGGTGGGCAGATTCAGGTCCGCATCAACAGTAAAAATATTACCGATATAAATGGCTTCCTTGTCTTTCAGCAGCTTTTCCGCTGTGGTCATGCTCGTACCTTCTTTCTGTAGCGATCAGATAAAATGTCTCCGTAGCGCCAGGCCGAGGCCTAAACAGCCGCCATCAGCCCTTTATTCCGGAGAGCGTAATCCCTTCCACAAAATACTTCTGGAACATGAAGAAAATAAGAATCATAGGCAGGGTCACAACCGTCGAGGCTGCCATAAGAAAATCCCATCTCGTGCCGTACATTCCTCGGAAGGCGGAAAGGCCTACCGACAGCGTGTACTTGTCCTGAGAATTTAAGTAAATGACGGGACCCAGCAAATCATTCCAAACATTCATAAAAGTGAAAATGGAAATAGTCGCCAGCACAGGCTTAATCTGGGGCATAAGAATGGACCAGAATATTCTGGGCTGGCTGGCTCCGTCTATGAGTGCCGCTTCGTCCAGATCCTTTGGAATAGTCATAAAGAACTGCCTTACAAGAAAGATGTTATAGGCGCCGCCGCCAAGCCATGCAGGCATAATCAGAGGCCAGTAGGTATCTGTCAGCCTGATATTGCTCCAGATTAAAAAGGTGGGAATCAACGTAATAAAGCTTGGGATCATCATCGTGGTCAATAAAGCGTAGAAGACAACTTTTTTACCCTTCCATTTAAGGCGCGTAAAGCTGTAACCCGCCATGGCTGAGGTAAGCACCGTACCGATGGTACTTACGACCACCAGAAACAGGGTATTGATAAAATAACGTCCAAAGGGCTGGCTGCCCAGGGCTTTAGGGTAGTTTTCCCACATAAAGGGGCCGGGAATGACCTTAATGGGAAACTCAAACAGCTGCTTACGGTCCATCAGCGATGAACGGATAAGCCAGAAGAATGGCAGCAGTGCCGCTGCGGAAACAATAATTAAAAGCGTGTAAACCACTATGTTCCTCACGCGGATCTGTGTGGATCTTTTCATATTTTAATCATCCCCCTCCGCGTAATACACCCAACTATTTGACGTTTTAAACAGAACCACCGTAAAGGCGGAGATAATCACAAACAGTATCCAGGCCAAAGAGGAGGCATACCCCATATTGTTGTCCTTAAAGGCCGTTCGGTAAATATGGTACGCATAGAAAAGGCTTCCGTTGGAAGGTCCGCCCTCCGTCATAACGAAGGCCTGATAGAAGGCCTGGAGATAATTAATGATGGCCATAACCAGATTAAAGAAAATGGTGGGTGTCATCATGGGCAAGGTGATTTTTATGAATTTGTGCCAGAGGTTTCCTCCGTCTACCTCCACTGCCTCATAAAGGCTGCTGGACACACCCTGGAGCCCTGCAAGAAAGATAATCATCGTCGCCCCGATATTCCAGAACTGCATAAAGGCCAGGGATGGGATAACGGTACTCTTGGCGTAAACCCATTGGCTCACGGGAAGGTTCATTCCTCTTAAAAGGGTGTTTAAAAGGCCGAAATCCGGGTTGAACATCCACTTCCACAATAAGCCGTTGGCAACAGCCGGCACGATGCCCGGAAGATAGACAATGGTGCGGTAAAACCGCATTCCGCGCAGGCCCTTGGTGTTAAGCATCATTGCCGCTAAAAAGGAGGCTCCGATATTAATGGGCACTGCAAACAGCATGTAGCTGAAGGTAACCTTCAAAGACAGGCCGAAAAAAGGATCCGTGGTGAAAATCTCCTTATAATTTTCCATACCAATGAAATCGCCGTTAACCCCCAGTTTTACATTGGTAAAGCTCAGATATAAGCTATACAGCATGGGGCCCGCCGTAAAAATAGCGAATCCCAGTATGGCCGGTAGCGCAAAAAGATATCCCCATGACTGCTGCGACAGGGATCTTCCTGGCTTCAGCCTGTGTACTGCATGGTTCCCAGTTCCCATATTATGCCTCCTGTTCATGCATTTTGCTGTGACAGGTTCCGGTGTTTTTACAAAAAGGACAGGCAAGGCCACAAACCGTCTTTGGAATATGGCCTGCCTCCATCCTTTTTGCGAACAGATTTGAAACGCTGCCTAAATTTTGTTATTAAGTACTATTTGTCAAACCGGCCTTTATAGAAGCCGGAGGAATCGATGGTAGCCTGGACCTCCTTGAGGGCTGTAGCGGGATCCGACTCGCCACGGAAGATAGCATCAACCGCAGGATTTATGACATTGCCTATCTGGCTGTACTCGAGAATAAACTGTGTGGGAAGCAAGGTAACATTTGTTTCAATGTTCTTCACAACCACATCCACAAACTCCTCGGGGCGGCTGCCGGTCTGTGCCCAGAAAGCAATTTTCTCGGGATCGGTGTAATATTCCTTGTAGATAGGCTGCCATAGACCATTCTTGTACAAATCGGTGGCGCCTTTCTCGGTATCAAGGCTGTACTTGTAGAACGCAAGTGCCGCATCGGGATATTTGGTGCTGCTGAACATAGCCGTTACACCCGGCGCGCTTATGGTATAGGGGCCTTTGCCCATGTCGGGAAGGAAGGTACATCCTACGTTTAGATCTTCCTCGTCATAAGTCAGGAAGGACCAGTTGCCGTCAATAATCATGGCCACCTGCCCTGTAAGCATGAGCTGTGTGGAATCCGGATTGGAAGAAACATCGGTCATAGAAGGAGAAACATGATCCTTAACAATTAAGCCCTGAAGCTTTGTCATAAGATCAATCATCTCGGGGCTGTCGAAGCTGGTGTTGGAATCATCGGCCTTAAGAATGTCGCCGCCCATGCTTTTCAAAAGCGGATACCAGTTGTTAATGCCAAAGGTCATGCTGAAGCCGTAGTGCTTGACGTTAGTGGAATCAAAGCTGGCGCTGTAGGCGTTGTTGCCGTTTCTGTCAACGGTAAGCTGCTTGCAAAGATCCACAAACTCATCCCAGCTAAGAGCCTTATCTAAGGAGGTAGGGGGATATGCAATACCCAGTGAATCAAAAATGTCACGGTTATACACAAGCATCAGGGTTTCGTGGGCAGTGGAGAAAAACGCTGTTTTGCCGTTAACCTTCCACTGATCGTTAGGAAGAACGCCGTCCAAAAAGGAGGTGTCGGAACCCAGTGCATCCTCAACGAAGAGAATGGTTCCGTCCAATGCATAGGGCACGCAGGAACCCGCAGGCACATAGGCAATGTCCGGAGCGTTCTTGGCGGCAATCATTGAGGAAAGCTTCTGCGCGTACTCATCAGGCACATGCTGAGGTGTCACCTGGATTTTGCCGTTGTTCTCGGTGTTAAAGTTGGTGACCATTTTCTCCACTGCGGCTTTTTCCTTTTCATCGCCCCAGAACATAAAGCTGAGCTTGGCGACCTCTCCGGAGCCTGTGGATGTGTTGGATGGGTTGTTGCTGGCATCAGTTGCGCCCTGTCCGCACGCGGCCAGAGAAAGCGCTAACATTGCTGCCATCAATGATGCTGCTAGCTTCTTCATGTTTTTTTCCTCCAAATCTAATATTATAGAAATCTATAATTGTACAGGACCGGGGTGCCGATTATGGCCCCTCCAATGTCCGACACAATGCTGCAACACTAAGCGGCTTATCCCGTATGGGATCGGTTAAAAATTTAACTCCCGCCCAATTTTGCGCACAACCTGTCTTATGAATGCCGATCCCTCGCTTGATACCCTTTAGGTACCGGTGCCGGCAGCGTCTTTTTGCGTGCGCAAATAAAAAACAAAAGCAACATCTTTAGCCTAACCTTAGCTGTTTTTTACGTCTTTGCTCTCATTGGCTGAGGCCATATAATCCTCAATGTCCTTAATGCTTCTGGGAATGGATGCGGAAAGGTTCTCACAGCCGTTTTCCGTTACGAGGCAGTTGTCCTCCAGGCGAAATCCGATACCCCACTCGCGGCAATAAATACCTATATCCACGCAAAATACCATTCCTGGCGCGATAGCCATTGTATAATCCACAACATCATGAACGTCGTAACCCACATGGTGAGCCCCGCCGTGCCAGATGTATCTGCCCGCCTCCCCGAAGTCGCTTAAAAGGCCGATGGCCTTAAGCTGCTCAAAGCAGTAGCGGCGTGCTGTTTTATCCACGTCGGCCATGGGCATGCCGGGTTTTATGATGCTGAACATATATTCCGATGTGTTATAAGCGCAGGTGTAGAGCAAGCGTTGCTTTTCACTGAATTTTCCGTTGACCGGCCAGCCCCGTGAAACATCATTGCAAAGACCGTCCCACTGAGCTCCCACGTCGTTGAGAATCATGTCCCCGTCCATGGCCTGTCTCATATAGCCGTAATAATGAATGCAAAAATTATTTTTACCAGAAGAGATAATGGATGGAAAAGCGGGTGTAATCACACGGTTTCGAGTAAGCGCCCTGTCGTATTCCGCTTTCAGCTCATATTCATGGACACCTGGTCTTGCAAAAGCCATCATGGCCAGAATACCTTCCCGGGTAATCTGCATTGCCCGGCGCATGGCTTCAATCTCACAGGGAGCTTTAATGGTTCTTAACTTGCGTACCAATGGGAAGACGGTATTAATCCCGAGATAGGGGTACAGCATCCGGACATGTTTGGCAAAGCGTTGATTCTCATCATCGGGTTCATCCGGAGCAAAGCGCTCCAGGTTAAGCCAGACGGTATGGAATCTGCCGCTTTCCGCCGCCTTGTGAAAGATGGCTGGAAAGTCTTCAATATAAGCAATGTTTTCAGCGCCGGAAAGTTCAATCGCCTCATTGGCCTTCAGCCTTGGACCATTCCAAGTTTCTTTGTGCTCATCAGGCGGCAGCAGTATAACTGTTTCAGTTATTTTGCCCGCCTCTTTAGCCGCCATGAAAACCAGACTTTCTGCGTAGGAACCGTCAATACCGGTCAGATAGACAAAATGCCGGTGAGGGAAAAACGGATAGAATGCATCGGCTGACTGGCGGGGCGCTTTCCCTGCGAAAAGCACCAGCAAGGAACCATCAGAAAGGCTTTCATACAGACGAGTCCGGTTTGTTTTATGGAATGATTTTTCCATGATACCACCCCTTCTGCTACGGTGATAAAGCCCCGTCGCTTCATGCCGTTTTATGAAAATTTATTCATCATGATGAATTAAACCTATATTATCACCGATAAGAAAAGAAGTCAAACGATTTTCTAAATTTGAGAAGATAAAATATCATTCTGTTCTTTGGTAAAGTTGCACAAGATTTCAGCTTTACCGTCAAACTGCGTAAATGGAAGCATTTATAGCGCCTTTATCAGCTATTTCACGCTCATGGGTGATAGCGCACTTTAAAAAACCTTGCCACGGTTTTCCCTATTGGCAATTGACATTTCAGAATAATGAAATAAAATAGAAATAGTGTTTCATGAAAATGAATGACTTTTCATATACTAGTTTATGTAAGAGCAGACAGGCACTGGTGTTTTGGCGTTGAAAGCCCTGAACCCTGACGCCATTAAAACCTTAATTCATCCTTACTTTGGTTCATTTATTAAAAAGCGATTTTTTCTTTACTTTACTTCTTTTTGCCGGGAACATCTCCGGGCAGTTTCCGGTAAGCTATATAATAAAAATGAAAAGGCTTGTCAAAGTAAATAACAAATACAAAGGACACCCGACAGGAGCCCTCCGCCTAAAAAGGCAAAAGGGACTGTCAGCAAGGAGGCAACTATGCTGCTTACTGCAAAGCATCTCATTACCGGCGACGGACGGACCGTGCTATGTAACGCCGCATTGCTTGTAGTGGATGGACGTATTGCTGATTTGGGATTAGTTACGGAGCTTCAGGCCCGTTATCCCAATCAGCCGTTGGAGGATCTGGGAGAAGCAACACTCCTGCCCGGTCTTATCGATATGCATGTCCATCTGGGTTACTATTACAGTCAACCGGATGCGGAAAGCTATGACGACTATCTCATCGCCTGCCATGCTATGGCACACGGCCGTGATGCACTAAAAACAGGCGTCACTACGGTTCGCGATTTGTCCTCACCGCCCGGACTGATGCGCCAGCTTAAGAAGGCTGCCGAAAAAAATTATGCCCCTCTGCCCCGCCTGTTCCATAGCGGCGCGGGTATCTGCATGAGCGGAGGACACGGCCACGAGGACGGCGTGGAGGAAGCGGACGGCCCCTGGGCCGTGCGTTCGGCCATTCGCCGTCAAAGGCGGGACGGCGCCGACTGGATTAAGATTCTTACCTCCGGACGGGAGGATATTCCTGAGTACACCCAGGAGGAGCTGGACGCCGCGGCGGATGAATGCCGCCGCAGGAATATTCCCAGCGCGGTACACGCCGGATTGCAGCCTGCTATTGAAATGTGCATCCAAGCGGGGTTTGATACCATCGAGCACGGAACCTTTCTTACGGCTGCCCAGGCAGCCCATATGAAAGAAAAGGGCATTGCCTGGGTTCCCACTATGGTGGCCTATACCTATTTGTATGAAAAAACAAGGGAAACCTCCTGCGGACATCCCGGAAACTCAGTGTCGGCGCGCGCCGTCCGGGACCGCATTTTCTTCGAAAAAGCCTACCTTTCCTACAAGGAGAATTTCAAGAAATTATACGACACCGGTGTAACCGTACTGGCAGGCAGCGATATGGTGCTGCTTGGCGCGCCGGTCACCCCCATCCCCAGGGAATTGGAGCTTATGGTGGAATATGGCATTACTCCGGTTCAGGCGGTTGCCACGGCAACAAGCGAGCCGGCCCGCGTCCTTGGTATCAGTGACGAAGCCGGCGCCCTAAAAAAAGGGTTGGCGGCGGACATTCTTGCAGTTAGAGGCAATGCCGCGGAGGATATTAAAGCCCTCGAATCGGTAATAAAGGTATGGCAGAACGGCTGTGTGGTCCACCGGGAACCGGATGGAAAACAGCCTTTTAATAAGGAGGAGCTATGAAAGAAAAGCTTTTGGCGTATATGGACGCTCATGATATGGACGGATTCTACATTACCCGGAAGGAAAACGTGCGGTTTATCAGCGGTTACACCGGTGACGACAGCACCCTTCTTATCACAAAATCCGCCTGCTATTTTCTTACGGACCCCCGCTACACCGAGCAGGCAGCGGCGGAATGCCCGGACTTTACAATTGTGAACTGGCGTGAGCTGGCATTAAAACAGGGGACGGGATATGCTGCGGCATACCTTGCCAAAAAGCACGGCCTGAAAGCGGTGGGTTTTGAGGCATCAAGCATGACCTACGCGGATTACATGGGTTTCAACGGAAATATGGAAAATACCCCCATACCAACAACAGGAGTAATTGAAGAGCTGCGAATCTTTAAAACCCCCAGAGAAATTGAGTGCCTGCGTGCAGCCTGCCAAATTTCCTGCAGGGCTTTTGAACGAATTATAAAGGATATTCGTGTAGGCGTAACAGAGAAGGAGCTGGCTGCCAAGCTTGCGCTTTACATGGTGCAGGAAGGAGCCGACACTCAGCCCTACGGGAATATTCTTATCTCCGGCGCCCGCACTTCACTTCTTCATGGCATCCCTTCCGCAAAGGCCGTTGAATACGGGGATCTGGTACTCATGGACTTTGGCTGCCAATATAAGGGCTACCTTTCGGATATGACCCGTACTGTGGTCGTCGGAACTCCCACTCAAAAACAGCGTGAAGTGTACGCACTGGAAAAACGGATGCTGGAAGACAGTCTCGACGCCATGAAGCCAGGAGCTAAAATGAGTGAGGTATATGCCGCTTCCATAAAAGCCATCGAAGGCACCGAATATTTCCCCTACCACTATACGGGCATTGGACATGGCATCGGTCTTTTTGTCCACGAACCACCCTTTATGGGACCTGGCAGGGAGGAGCTGCTTATAGCAGGAAGCGTACGCACCATCGAGCCCGGTCTGTACATTCCGGGCTGGGGAGGTGTACGCATAGAGGATCAGGTATTGATTACCGAAAACGGTTACGAAAACATGATATCGGTTACCCATGATTTGATTGAGCTGTAAAGGCTTCCAAGCCCAACTCACGGCAGCCTCGCCCCTGGCGGGTCTGTCACGGGTTCAGGGCTGCATGGCGTTATGGTCCGGCTCATTTGTAATAAACGGGTTAGGGTAGTTCAGCGCCAGAATTTTTGCAATTTTATTTGAGCGGTTAGTCCAGTTGTGAGCTTCCGAGGAGTGGATCTGCATGCTGTCTCCAGGATACAGGGTGTACTGATCGTCGCCCACACAAACCGTGACCACTCCCTCCAGCACAAAGATGAACTCCTCACCGTTATGACTGTACATTTCCAGTACATCCTCGCTGTTGGCGTAGGGCATAAGCTGGTAAATGCGGGGAAGCATTTGAAAGCCGTTTACATCCTTACTCAGGATGAACTGAATAATTTGAGGGCTGATCTGATCGTAGGGTCTGTCAAAGCTGTGTACCACGGGGTCATTTGTGGCATTGGCCTCTTCCGCAGTGAAGAAGCTTGTAAGGGTGACGCCAAGAATTTCCGCCAGTTTTGACAGCGAATCAATGGCAATTGTGGACATGCCCCGCTCCAGCTGGGATAAAAAGCCGACCGAGAGACCTGTCTCATCGCTGAGCTGTTTCAAGGTGTACTTCTTACCGGTTCTCAACTGCTTAATTCTGGAACCGATGGCTGCATTTCGATCCATAGTTTTGCCTCCTTTTCGGGCCGCAGGACGCCCATCGGGCCCTGTGACACATACAAAGTGTAACCAACGCTGATTTCTTTGTCAACAGTCCCCCCGGCCCATACCTTTGGATTAGGTATTCTGCGGAACGTTATCTATCCAGGTGAATATCCGTTATAAAAACATCGCTATTATAAACAAAAACCTTATCTTTATTCACAAAAAAATAATTAATTTCATATTTGTGAAATCTATCTATTGACTTTGCCTTATAAGGAATAGTACGATGAACATGGTATAAGGAAGGGAGAAAACCATGCGGATACGAAGAACTTTTCATACCATCGATACACATACGGGCGGCGAGCCCACCCGTACTGTGGTAGGAGGAATGCCGGTTATTCCCGGCGCCACCATGAAGGATAAAATGCTGTACATGATGGGAGAAGGCGATTGGCTTCGACAGCTTCTGGTCTTTGAACCCCGGGGCAATGAGGTTATGAGTGGAACGCTCATCACACCCCCCTGCCGTCCCGATGCTGATTTGGGAGTCCTTTATTTCGAGGTTGGCGGCTGGATGCCTATGTGCGGCCATGACACCATCGGTGTGGCCACCGCGCTGGTTGAAAGCGGCATGGTACCGGTGACGGAGCCTGTTACGGAGATAGCCCTGGATACCGCTGCCGGCCTTGTACGGGTAAGCGTGGATGTGGAAGAGGGTATAGCCAAAAGGGTGACCTTTATTAATGCTCCTGCCTTTATGCTGGCAGAAAATGCGGTGGTTAAAACCGGCGAATGGGGAGATATCTCCCTGGACATCGCCTACGGCGGCAATATTTATGCCATTCTCCCCGCCGCTTCACTGGGGCTGGACATTAAGCCGGAAAACGCTTCTGAAATTGTTGCCAAAGGCAATCGCCTTAAAAAGGCTATTAATACACAAATCACCGTGGCTCATCCCGAGCTTCCCTTTATGAACCAGGTTACCCATGTGGAATTTTTTCAAAACGCTGAAACAAAGGAAGACGGCCTTCACAGAGTACGTAATGCGGTAGTCATTCCGCCGGGGGCTATTGATCGTTCTCCATGCGGTACGGGCACCTCCGCCAAACTGGCCGTACTGGCCGCAAAGGGTCATATAAAGCCCGGCGGGGCCTTTATTCACGAAAGTATCATCGGCAGCGAGTTCGTGTGCCGTTATGTGACGGATACCACTGTCGCCGGTAAGCCTGCCGTAGTACCCCAGGTCACCGGCAGCGCATGGGTTACCGGTATACACACCTTTATGCTTGACCCCGAAGATCCCTTTCCAAGAGGATTTGAGCTGAAATAACTCCATCAGGAGGATTAATTCATGGAAATGCGTGTTTTGAACCATCCCATCCTCGGCAGCAGCGGGGATAAGGAAATGGTGGAGATTATAGTGGACGGCAGGCAGCTAAAGGCTGTCAAAGGCGAAATGATTGCCGCCACCCTCATCGCCCACGGTATACGAACTCACAGGCATACTGCCAAAAGCGGCCAGCCGCGAGGTATCTACTGCGGCATCGGGCAGTGCACCGATTGTGTCATGGTGGTAAACGGCAAGCCCAATGTACGTACCTGCATCACTCCGGTTGAAGCCGGAATGGTTATAGAAACACAGGAAGGCTATGGAAAGCGGGGTGGGACCAATGAGACATGAGACAGTGATTATCGGCGGAGGTCCCGCAGGACTGGCTGCAGCCATTGAAGCTGCCAAATACGGCACCCGGGTGCTCGTCATCGATGAAAACAAGAGGCCAGGCGGTCAGCTTTTCAAGCAGATTCACAAATTCTTCGGTTCCAGTGCCCATAACGCGGGCATTCGGGGCATTGATATCGGCCTTCGCCTTTTGGAGGATACGGAAAAAAGCGGCGTGGAGGTGTGGCTGGACAGCTCTGCCGTTGGTATCTTTAAGGATGGTCGGGTAGCTGTTTTAAAAAACGGGGAAACCCAGGTGGTGGAGGCGGATCGCATTCTCATTTGTACCGGTGCCTCCGAAAATGCTCTTCGCTTCCCCGGCTGGACCTTGCCAGGGGTTATGGGTGCGGGTGCCGCTCAAACCATGATAAATGTAAACAGGGTGCTGCCCGGCAAACGCATCCTCATGGTGGGCAGCGGAAATGTAGGCGTCATCGTTGCTTATCAACTGCTTCAAGCGGGAGCTCAGGTGGCAGGCGTCGTGGAAGGCATGCCCAGGGTGGGCGCTTATGGCGTCCATGCTGCCAAAATACGCCGGGCAGGCGTCCCCTTCTATCTTGGCCACACCATCGCCCGGGTGGAGGGTGATGGCCGGGTTGAACGTGCCGTCATTGCCGAGTTTAAAGATGGAAAAATCGTCCCGGGTACGGAGAAATCCGTCGAAGTGGACGCCGTCTGCATCGCTGTAGGTTTAAGGCCTCTTACGGAGCTTGCCTGGATGTCCGGTATAAAGCATGAGTTTATACCGGAGCTGGGAGGCTGGATGCCCCTTCATAATGCTAATATGGAGAGCAGTATCCCCGGCATTTATGTCGCCGGAGACACCGCAGGGGTAGAGGAGGCCAATACGGCAATGGATGAAGGACGTTTGGCGGGTGTCGCCATCGCTCACAGCCTGGGGCATCTTTCAGATGAACAGGCCGAGAAGGACAAGGCCGTCATCCGGGATCGTTTAACCGCTCTGAGGCAGGGTCCCTTCGGCCAGAAACGTCTCAACGCCAAAAACCGAGTCATTGAGAGGGGGACACACGAACTTGGATAATGGAATTCTTTTGGACGGATTCCCCAGTATGGAGGAAATCCAGACAGCCAACGGCTGGCCCGGTGAAGAGAGGTTTGCAAGGGGGCCGGTAGCTATTGTGGAATGTGTGCAGGAAATTCCCTGCAATCCCTGCCAGGGGGCTTGTCCCACAGGCGCTATCCGGGTGGGAGAGCCCATTACCAACACCCCCCGGGTAAATTATGACTCCTGCACCGGCTGCGGATTGTGTATTGCCGCCTGCTCGGGCCTTGCCATTTTTGTCGTGGATAAAACCTACAGTGAAACAGAGGGAACCGTCAGCTTCCCCTTTGAATACCTGCCTCTGCCTGAAAAGGGAAGCCGGGTTGAGGCCCTTAGCAGGGGTGGTGACTATGTGTGCGAGGGCACTGTGGTACGTGTTGTCAATGGAAAGCGCAATGACCACACACCCGTTGTAACCGTGGCCGTCCCCAAGGAGCATACCGATACCATCCGAACCATTCGCAGACTGAATCTTTCCGAAGAAGCATCGGCTTTTTCGCAAGCTGATGAGAATACAACCTTGGACGACAATGTGATTGTCTGCCGCTGCGAGGAGGTCACTGCGGGAGATATCCGCCGGGCTATCCGGGAATTCGGAGGCACCAGTGTTACGGAGGTTAAGCGCCGGGCACGCTGCGGCATGGGACTATGCCAGGGAAAAACCTGCGGACGGCTGGTTACACGTATTATCCAGGAAGAGCTGGGCACAGGTGCCGATGTACTCCGGCCGTCTACGGACCGCCCTCCGGTACGCCCTGTAACCTTCGGAGAGCTGGCCGGCAGCGGAAAGGCGGACTGTGATGCTTAAAGGTGTAGATGTAGCCGTTATCGGGGCGGGGGCCATCGGGGCCAGTGTAGCCTATTTTAATGCGAAAAACGGGGCCAGTGTGGCCCTTGTGGATGCCGGCGACATAGCGGAAGGAACCAGCAGCAAAAGTGACGGAAACGTGCTGGTCTGCGACAAGCAGCCCGGTTTCGACGCTTTGTTCGCCAAGGCCAGTCAGGATATGTTCGAGCCCTTAAGCCGGGAGCTGGACTATCCTATTGAATGGCGGCAAAAAGGCAGCCTCTTTTTAGCTGAAACCGAGGAAGAGCTGGAGCTGGCCGCCAGGTTTTGCGGTGAGATGCAGGCCATAGGCCTTCCCATGAGGATGATGGATAAAAAAGAAATTCACGAGGATGAGCCCTTTTTAGCAGAGGACCTGCCCGGCGGGCTTGAAACAGCCTGCGACGGTTCGGTTTACCCCATTGGCCTTTGCTACGCACTGGCTCTGGGTGCAAAAAAGCTGGGCGCTCAGCTTTTCCTTCATAATCCGGTTACAGGAATCAGCCGGGACGGCGCAGCCTTTATCGTACATACGGAAAAAGGCGATATTGCAGCCAAAAATGTGGTGAACTGCGCCGGTGTTCGAGCCCCCGTTATAGGCGGGATGCTGGGCCTGGAGATTCCGATTATGGCCAGGCAGGGCCAGATCCTGGTAAGCGAGCAAACCTTCCGGGTAGGCCGCCGCAAGGTCCATGAATTCGGCTATATGCTGGCCAAGTTTGGCGGAGGCACCTATAAAC
The DNA here is from genome assembly GCA_023424865.1 of Bacillota bacterium. Next base: position 15,132 of record JAFADM010000233.1, read on the forward strand.
GCCCTGTAAGCGAGCGCGTGGAGCGTAATGGCGTAGCCTTTGTTTTCGAGCCCACGGAGGATAACAATTTTCTCATCGGCTCCTCCCGCCGGTTTGCAGGAGAAGATATCACCAATGACATCGAGGTGATGCAGGCCCTGGCGGAGCGGGCCATCCGATTTTTTCCCGTTCTTAAGGATATTAAGGTTATCCGCGCTTACAGCGGGCTTCGGCCCTTCACCCCGGATCATATGCCCATCGTGTCCTCATCTTCGGTGCCGGGCTTTTACGTCGCTGCCGGACACGAGGGCGATGGCATAGGCTTGTCTCCCATTACGGGAAAATGCATCGCCGACATGATTGCCGGCCGCAGCCCGTTTACGGATCTTTCTCCGCTGGCTTTGGAACGATTCAAAAACGCTACGGCGCATTGAACCTGGCCTGCTACCCAAAATCATCAAGAAAGCGAGTGTTTCTGCAATGAACCAACAATTTGAAGGCGTTTACGCCGTAGTCGTCACACCTTTTCTGGAGGACGGCAGCTTTGACTTCACAGCCGCTAAGAAAAATGTGGACGCGCTTCTGGCGGACGGCGTTCACGGCATCTGCCTGCTAGGCGCTACAGGCGAGTACATGAGTGTGACCAATGAAGAGCATAAGGCCTACGTCTCCGAGATGGTACCCTATATTAAGGATCGCACCAGTGTCATTGTAGGCGTTACCCGTGAACGGGCAGACGATGTCATTGAGCTTAGCCTCCATGCCAAAGCCTGCGGTGCTCATGCCGTGATGGCTCTCACACCGCCCTATTGCCATCCCTCCCAGGAGGAGGCGGTGGAGAATTACCGCTACATCATGGAGAAAATCGATTTCCCTGTGATGGTATACAACAACCCGGGCTCCTGCGGTATTGAGCTGAGCCGGGAAGCCTTCAGCCAGCTTTTCACACTCCCCCACACCGCCATCGTCAAGGAGTCCAGCGGCGACATACATAAGCTTCAGGAAGTACTGGAAGACGCTCCGGAAAATGTTTCCGTATTCTGCGGCTGCGACAACCTTGCTTTCGAAAGCTTTGCCAACGGCACCAACGGCTGGATCTGCATGCTGGCAAACGTAGCGCCAAGGGATTGTGTCGCCCTGTTTGACGCCGTATACAAACAGAAGGATCTTAAAAAGGGTATGGCCATTTACAAGCGCATCCTGCCCGCACTCAATGTGCTGGAGAGCTTCCCCAAGCCCGTACAGGCACTGAAGTACCTTCTCACGCGCAAAGGACTCAACGGTGGCTGGGTGCGCCGCCCCCGTATGGAACTGACCGCGGAGGAGAAGGCCTTTGTCATTACAGAGATGCGCGCGGATGAGATTCACTGATTAAGCAATACTTTATTAAATTCTTACTTTTTAACCTAATAATGCAAGAAATAATTTATTTTTAAATGACAGGAGGAGATTGTGATGTTTATTGCCGATACTTATACACCCACAAGGGTTCGCTTCGGCCCCGGCAAGCTTAAAGAGCTCGCCACCTGTAAATTGCCCGGAAAGAAGGCTCTCATCTGCGTCACCGAGGACGGATTAATGGAAAAGCTGGGACTTCAGTCCCGTGTGCTTGAACTTCTAAAGCAAAACGGTGTGGAGGCTGTGGTCTATGACAAGATTACACCCAACCCTACCCGCACCGGCGTCATGAACGGCGCTGCTCTGGCTAAAAAAGAAGGCTGTGACTTTATCCTGGGCCTGGGGGGCGGCAGCAGCATTGACAGCGCCAAGGGCATTGCCATCATGGTTAAGAATCCCGGAGATTTGTGGGATTACGCAAGCGTTGGCAGCGGCGGAAAAAAGGCTGTTACAGGTGCTCTTCCTGTTGTTACCGTATCCACCACAAGCGGCACTGGAACCGAGACAGACCCTTACTGCGTTATCACCAAGGAAGAAACCGGCGAGAAGCTGGACTTCACCCTGGACGAGATCTTCCCCGTGCTCTCCATTATTGATCCGGAGCTCATGAAGACCCTTCCCAGAAACCTTACCACCTATCAGGGCTTCGACGCACTGTTCCATGTTGCGGAATGCTATATTTCCAATGAAAATGAAAACCGTATGGCCACCCTTTACACCCTGGACGGCGTAAAAACCGTCGCCGGCTGGCTGGCCACCGCCGTTAAGGACGGCAGCAACCTGGAGGCCCGCACACATATGGCCTATGTGGCGGATATTCTGGCAGGCTACAGTCAGGCCATTATAAACACCACCTCCCACCATATTATCGGGCAGACCATTGGCGGCATGTTTCCGAAGGTGCCCCACGGCTTAAGCCTGCTTTTTGTAGCCGAGGCCTATTACAATAAGGTAAAAGTCCTGCGTCCGGAGCTTCTGGACGAACTGGGCGAAGCCATGGGCGTAAAGGCGGATCCCTCAAAGCCTGGAGAGGCTTTTGTAACCGCTCTGACCTCACTCCTGGACGAAACCGGCATACGGAAGCCTGCCATGAGCGAATACGGCATCACGCCCGATCACTTTGAGCGCATTGCAGAGGTAACGGTGGATGTGGTGGGCATTGACTTTGAAAAGTATACCATCACCAAGGCCGATATTGTGGAAATGCTCCAAGCAAGCTATCGCTAAACCCTTTAACGCATAGAGTCACAAAAGAGATGTAGCCTGATCCCGTTATTTCGGGGTCAGGCTACACCTCTTCCTCCAGAAATCTTCTTATCTCACTGAGGCCATCCTTCCGCAGGCTGCTTATGGGGTAAATTCTGTCACATCCCGCCAAACGCAGCTTCTGTTCGGCCTCCTCGATCATTTCGGGTTTTTCCGCCAAATCCGTTTTGGAAATAATTCCGACGGCTGGCTTTCCGAACATGCCGGATAAACCTGGTGGAAAAACACACACCTCGTCGGTGCAGGACTGCACCATAACGATAAGGTCGGCCTCTATGGCCGTTACAATAAGCGCCCTGTAAAGGGACTGCCGTTCCATGTATTCCCCCGGTGTGTCAATGGCATTGTCCAAAAACTCAATGGCCTGTGTTTTTTTATATTCCAGCTTCAGATCGTTGAGTGCCTGACAGAAGGTTGTTTTTCCTGCACCGGACCGGCCAATCAGCATCATTTTTTTCATGAGGGCATCCCCTTTTTTAAGTTTTAGTTATCCGGGTGGGGGTAAAGGCAAGCTTATTTTCAAGCACTGAGAGCACCTCCGTCAGGGCTGCCTCCACACTTTCCACATCACCTGTAATAACCACCGCACCACTGAAACGGTCCACAAAGGCGATGTCCACACTGGCTGCCTTTGTCGCCATGTCTGCCGCAATAATAGAGCCTTCTCCCGGCGTAATGGTAAGGATACCGATAGCTTCGCAGCATTCCCCGGTGATGCCCAGTTTTTTATAAAGACCGGGCACCGGATTGGCAATGACATGAGCAAGCGTCACCTGCTTGCCGGGTACAAACTCCTGAATAATTCGCTGTTTATCTTCCCACATATTCTTCTTCTCCCCTTAATACGTCAGTAAAGGCTTTCAAATAACTCGCTGTGGGGATTTGGGATAACCGTCCGCCCCAGCAGCAGTCCGCTTTCCCCGGCCAGCGCCGCAGCACAGGCAACCGCTTCCGTTACCGCCGCCACATCTCCGGTAAGAGTAACAAAGGACTTGCCTCCAATGCCGCTTCCCAGACGCACCTCCAAAAGCTGAACATCCGCAGCCTTGACCGCCGCGTCCGCTCCCAGAAGAGAGGCTGTGACACTGAAATATTCAAGCACCCCCACCGCATTTCTGTGCTCCGGTACATTTGCCATTCGGATAGCTGCAATAACCTGAGGATGGAGTCTGGGGATTACCACATGATCCAGCACATTCACTCCCCCTGCCGCTTCTCCTGCGGCGACCGACGACTGCACCGCCGCCACCTCACCAATGACGAGGACTAAATATTTACCCGGACAGCTCGGTCTTGCAAAAGCCAGCCGAACCTCCGCCGCCTTGAGCATGGCGTCTGCGGCCTCTATACCTCTGGCAATGCTGTTAAGTTCCAAAAAACCCACGGTCTCCATCAGTGGCGTCTCCCTTCAATTACAATACGATCCCCAATGTCAACAACGACTCCGTCAATACTGGCATGAACTGCGGCACCTAAAGCCTTATCAGGACAGGCGCCGATAAGCTGGCCGCAGACTACCGCGTCGCCTTCCTTCACTACCGGAACAGCCGGTGCGCCAATGTGCTGCATGAGGGGGATCATCACTCTTTCGGGCGTCAAGGAGCGCAGCTCGTTGATTTCATAGTTATAGTACTTGGATATCCCCAACCGGGAGGCAAGCCTTTTTGAAGGCACGCGACGACTTTCCCGGCCCTCCCTGCTGAAAACCGGAAGGTTGGGCTTGGAATAGCGAATTCCGGCTTCGCGGAGCTGTCCCTTGAGATAGGCCAAAACCCTTCGGGGCGACAGCTCCATGGGACAGGCGTAAGCTTCACAAATACCGCATTCACAGCAAATAAGGGACTGACGGATATCCTCGTCCTCCCAAAGCACCTGGGTCTCATCGGCATAGGCCATTTTACGCATAATTCGGTGAGGCTGAAGAGGATGGCCCGAAAGATATCCCGGACACATTTCGGTGCAGAAGGAGCATTGGATGCAGGCTGTTTTTCCCCTGCGCAGCACGCTGTGAAGGGGTGTCTCCCTCCGCGCGGTCAAGGGGGATTCCTCGGGAAGGAGGATAAGCCCGCCCAGGGTCTTTGTCACTACTGCATTTTTCGCTTCCGAGGTATCAAGAAGTTTTCCCATGAGAGGTCCTCCTGCGATAATCCGGAAATTATCCGTAAGGATACCTCCTGCCGCCGCGATGCAATCGACAATGGGCGTCCCCAGGGGCACGCAGACAATGGAAGGAACCGGAACCTCACCCGTTACGGTAAGGTACCTGTGGGTAAAGGGCCTTCCCTGAGCTGCCTCATAAACCTGGTAGGCTGTGGCAACATTGGAAACCACAACACCCACATCCGGAGGAATGCCCCCGGGAGGTACTGTCCGTCCCGTCACATCTAATACCAGGGACTGCTCGCTTCCCGCAGGATAAAAGCTCCCCATGAGAAAGAGCTGGGCCCGGCTGCCAAGCTCACCAATGGCAGCTATGAGACTTGCGATTTCATCCTTGTAATTCTCCTTGAGGGCCAGGTAAAGCTTGCCCGCACCTATATGCTCCGCCATCATCTCCATGGCAGCCACGATTTGACGGGACTTGTTCTTCATGATATAGCGGTCGGTACGCAGGAGGGGCTCGCACTCGGCACCGTTGAGAATAAGTGTTTCCGCCCTGCACGCAAGCTTTG
>JAFADM010000260.1 GCA_023424865.1 Bacillota bacterium
ACGAACCTTTCACCATAATCCGGATCCAGTGAGCCTGTGAAAAGGAAATGCAGCAAAAGTCCCAGGGAGTAAATGTCGGTACGCCTGTCGGTTTGCATAAAGCCAAACTGTTCCGGAGCGGCGGTGGCGGCAGAACCCATGATCACCGTGTCGTTGCGGGCGTTTCCGTTATGCCTCCGGGCTATGCCGAAATCAATGAGCACACAGCCCCTTTGAGGGCTTAGGACAATGTTCTGGGGCTTTATATCCCGGTGGATGACTGGGGGTGTCCTGGTATGGAGGTATTTTAAGATAGTGCAAAGCTGAAGGGCGGCGGCTATGGCATCCTTCACATTTAAACGTCCTTGGCGGCTTACAGCCTCATACAGGGTTTCCCCATCAATATATTCACGGACTAAATAGGTAAGGCCGTTTTCACAAATGCAGGCAAAGGGCCTGGGAATGGCTTCACTGTAAAGATCGGATAGTATCCGGTACTCATTTTCCGCCGTGTTTTCTCCTTCCGGCTCTATTTTAAGAAGAACCCGGTTTCCCGTTATCCGATCCTTTAAAAGATACAGCTTTCGCGGAGGCGTTTCCTTTAGGCAGGACATCACGCTGTACTGCCGGGAAAGGCTAAGGGGAAGTTCCAGCTCAAAGGCGCTGGAATCCGCATATGCACTTAAAAATTCATCCTTCATCTCCATGTTCTAATTATAAAAAGACGGCGAAATACGGTCAAGCAGGAAATGCTTATTAAAGCTCTAATTCCATTGGGTGCTCCGCTGGCTGCAGAGCTTGATGAACCTTTGCAGAGCCGGATGGAGCCATTTGTTCTTATGGTAGATGAGCTGGGTGTAGAGGCTGGGCTCCAGGGTGTGGAGCTTGTGCTTTATAAGCCCTTTTGCGATTTCGTCTTCAATGGCATAAAAGGGGAGACAGGCCATACCCAAATTATTAAGGATAAACTTTTTAATCGCCTCCACGCTCTGGGTTTCCACAATGTTTACAGGATAATATTTATGGCTTTTAAGGTAGGTATCGAAGGATTGTCTGTAAGTACACTCCTTTTCCGTAAAGAGCACCATTTGGTTCTCTTCCGGTATGAAATCGCTGCCGGTATACCCTGCCGGCGCTGCCAGACAAAAGGCTTCCTCCTTAAGCAGCAGAGTGGTTAAATTGGTATAGGAAAAATCCGGCTGAAGAAGAAAGGTGATATCCAAATCCCCGTTTAGAATCCGTGAGCGCAGGTATTCGCAGGAATCGTTAATGATGGCAATTTGAACCCGAGGGTACAGGCTTTTATATTCCCTGATAAGGGGAAAGAGCCTGTACATCATGAGGGATTCCGGAGCACCGATTCTAAGAAGACCCTCAGGCTCCGCTTCGTCATTTTCATCATTCATATGCTCCAGATTATCGTAAAGGGTAAGAAGCGCATCGGTGGTTTCAAGAAGCTTTCTGCCAAAGGAGGTGAGCTTGAAGCTTTTTCCCAGGCGCTCAAATACGGGCTTTCGGTAAAAAGCCTCAATGGCCTGAATCTGTGTGGTAAGTGTGGACTGGGCATACCCCAGCTCCTGTGCGGCACGGGTGTAGCTGCCCATTTCCGCCACTTTTTTAAAGGCGCGTAAATTTCGTATCTCCATCGGTTTATCTCCAGATAATCTTAATTTTGCTGAACCGGCTGCTGCTTCATTGCTTTGTATCCATTGAGTTGCGGACATAGCCCGCTTTAGAACGGAAAGAAATTTTTGTTGATTATTCGAAATTTTCAATAATCACTATTATAACTTTCAATTTTACAAATAGCAAGCTGGCACTTATGCTGGTAGAGAACGGTTTGCCGGGCCTTTTCCAAAGGTGCGGCGCCGTTTTTGAGAGGAGATAATGAATTTGAATAAAAAATTAAATACCTGGACAGTCAGCGGCCTTATGATTGGCCCCATACTGGGCTCCGGCATTGTGTTTTTGCCGCCTCTTGCCTATGAAAAGCTGGGTGAGCATGCTTTTCTGGCATGGCTGATTATTATGGTTCTGGGTGCGCTGTTTGCTTATATTTTTGCCCGAATGAGCCTGACAGCCGGAAGCAATGAGGGCATTAGCCTTCTTGTTGGAAGCATGCTGGGAACCCGCTTCCGGGAGTTGTCCTCAAACTGCCTGACTGCAGCGGTGTTTTTCGGACCTGTGGCGGTAGCCATAACTGCGGCGGGCTTTATCCATTCGGCGCTGCCAGAAGGCTTTTCACCCGGTATGACGATTCTTTCACTGGCCGTACTGGCAGTCTGCCACGGTTTCGTTGCATTAGGAGCGGCTGCCATGGGCAGGTTCGTTCTGATTCTGTCAACCGCTACCGCGCTGCTTTTAATCGGGGGAAGCATTCCAACCCTTGTGAATGCCCCTGCTGTGGAAATTCCTCTTTCGCTTCCTGAGCCGGGTATGCTGGGGAGCACACTCCTTCTTTTGTTCTGGGCTATTATCGGATGGGAGATTTTAGGGAGCTATATTGAAGATGTTAAAGATCCCGGGCGTACCCTGATGCGTGCCATGAAAATAAGCATGGCAGCCATTCTTGTTATTTATCTTCTGACAACCCTGGCGCTGCAGACCTATTACAGAGGCATGGCCGTGCCGGCGGACATGAATGTCCTGCTTATCCCAATAATGGGGACTCACGCCCGGACGGTCTTCTCCATTCTGGCAGCAAGCCTTTGCCTGTGTACCATGATTTCCTTCGTAGGCGCGGTGACGAGACAATTGAAGGCCAGAAGCACCGCAGGACTTTTGCCGCCTTTTTTAAAGAAGCCCTTTGTCGCCCAGCTGCTGCTGCTTCTGGCTAATGGCTTTGTTCTGCTGGCCCGGACCTCGGAGCTTTTAAGTACGGATGCCATTGTGGGGGTTGCCAACGGCTTTTTCATTGTCAATGCCCTTTTGGGACTGGCTGCAGGCTTTCGTTTTTTGAAAAGTCCGCTGCTCCGTTTTTGGATAAGCCTTCTGATTTTAATGCTTACGGTTTTGCTTTTCTTCTCAAAGCCGGCAGCATTGGCAGCTTTGGCTGTAGTCGCCGCGGTTACCCTAATAAAGCCCGTCCCCACTGTCTCCGCCGGGGACAAAGCAAAGGAAGAGGTTTTATCCTAGGCAGCCAGGCAGAAACCCGGCTATAGCTTCCGTACATGGAAAACCTTAAAGAAACGGATTAAAGAAACGGCTGCCATTACTGAAGGTTATGAAAAAAGCGGCTGCCGTCACTAAGGCGAGAAGTGCCAGCGTAATAGAGTCCTTTTTTTCGAAGGGCTTTCCCGCATACCAGGTCCGATGTTTCTTTTTGCCAAAGCCTCGCAGCTCAAGGGCATTGCTGATGGTTTCGATTTTTGTCATACTGGACAGAAAAAGAGGGATAAGGATACCTCCTGCGTTTTTAATCCGGGTAAGAAGGCTTACCCTTCTGGAGGTGTCAAGCCCTCTGGCCTGCTGGGCCTGGGATACCGTGGCGTAATCCCTTTGCATATCCGGAATATAGCGAAGGGTTATGGCAACGGAATAGCTGATTTTGTAGCTTATACCCAGACTGTTGAGAGAGGACGCAAACTCGCTGGGGTTTGTGGTGAGGATGAAGAGAAGGGCAATGGGCATGATGGTGAAATACTTAAGAGCAACGTTAAATTCGTAAAAAAGCTGTTGGGCTGTTACGGTATAGCGTCCTCCAAGGTTTAGGAGCACCGTTCGGGAGGCGTAAATTTTAACCCCTTCCTCCGGGGAAAAAAGGAAGATGGCCACCAGGTTAATCATAAGAAAGAGCAGTACCAGCTTAAAGACGAAGGAAAAATCCCTGTAGGCCACCCGGGACAGTTTAAGAAGAATGAGGCTTATAACAAACATCATTCCCAAAATCCGTGTGTCGTAGGTCACCATCCCCGTCACCGACCAGGCAATAAAAAACAGCAGCTTTGTCGCGCCGCAAAGGGAATGGATGAAGGTACCCCTGTCCTCATAGGTGAGCATTTTAGGCATGAGCTCGTTTCCTCCTGTCAAAATCGATAAAGTGCTGGACAAAGGCCTGTCCGTCTTCAATTCCTGCACGGCGGGACAGATCATAAAGGGAGGTTCTTTTAAGGCTTGCCTTCTCAATGAGGCTGTCGTTGGTAAGAACGGCGGCGGGGGAGTCGTCGGCAATGAGGCAGCCGTCATCCATGACCAGTGTCCGGGTGGTGTATTCCAAAATGAGATGCATGTCATGGGTAATGATGAAAAGCGAGGTATCCGTTTCACGATTGATTCTTACAAGGTATTCCATAAATTCTGTATAATGCCTGTAATCCTGTCCTGCGGTAGGCTCGTCCAATATGAGAATGGAGGGCTCCAGCACCAGGATGGAGGCAAGAGTAACCCGCTTTTTCTGGCCGTAGCTCAGAGCGGAAACGGGCCAGTTGCGAAAAGGGTAAAGACCGCAGATTTTAAGGGTCTTTTCCACCTGCTCTTTTATTTGAGAAAGGGCCATGCCTCTGGAGACAAGGCCAAGGGCGACTTCGTCATAAAGCATGGGCTTTATAATCATGTGATTGGGATTTTGCATGACCAGGCCGATCTTTTCCGCCCGGCTGCCTATGGGCTCCTTGCTGATATCACGGCCTTCCAAAAGAATTTCACCGGCTTGGGCCTTTTCAAAGCCGCAGATAACCTTGGAAAGAGTGGATTTTCCCGCACCGTTGGTGCCTGCCAGGCTTACCATCTCACCCTTGTTCAGCGTGAGGCTTATGCTTTTGAGAAGAGGAGCGTTCTCCCTGTAACCGAAGCAAACGTTTTTAAGAACCAGTTGGGGAACGGTTTTTGCGGGAGGAGTGCTGACAGGTGTTTTTTCATACCAGCTTCGAAGCCCTTGGGTAAAAGGCTCCAGACAGAGCTTTTCAATACTGGACGGATGATGGGAGGCGTCTACCTGCTGGCCTGCATAGGACAGTGCCGACAAATAGAGAGGCTCACGAATGCCCGTTTCAGGTAAAAGGCCCGAGGAGAGTATGGCATCGGGAGGCCCGTCTCCTATTATTTTACCCTCATCCACGACCACGAGCCTGTCCACCGGACAGTGAAGAACATCCTCAACCCGGTGCTCTATGATAATAATGGTCGCCCCCGATTCACTATGTATGCGATCAATGAGCTCCATGGCATGCTTTCCCGCAGCCGGGTCCAGATTGGCCAGGGGCTCGTCGAAAAGCAGAATGGAAACCTCGTCAATGAGGACGCCTGCCATGGATACCCGTTGCTTTTGCCCTCCCGACAGTGCCTGGGGAGATTTAGCCAGGTGCCCTGCCATTCCCACTGTTTTTGCCGAATCGTTCACCCGCCGGTGAAGCTCTTCACGGACAATGCAATCGTTTTCAAGAGCAAAGGCAATGTCCTCGCCTACGGTGAGTCCAACGAACTGGCTGTCTGTGTCCTGAAGAACGGTCCCCACATGCTTTGAAAGGCCAAAAAGCCCAAGCTTTCCGGGATCCTGGCCATTGATGGTGAGTGTCCCGGAGATTTCGCCGTCATAGGAAAAAGGAATAAGTCCGTTAATTAAGTGCACCAGAGTGGATTTTCCCGAGCCTGAGCGCCCGGCAATGAGCACCTTTTCACCCTTATACAGGGTCAGATTAATGCCGGTTAAGGTAGGAGCGGCCTGAGCGCGGTATTTAAAGCTAAAATTCTTGAATTCAACAGCAATACTTTTCATATCATTCCCGCCATTTAAAATCAGGATAAATGAAATGGGTAAATCAAAAAGAATACCCCAAAATCAAAAATGACCGTTCGTCTATATTGTTTAATATAGCATGAAACCAGTCATTTTTGAGTGTTTGTTAATCCAATTCTTTGTATTTTTTCGATACTTTTTTACTTAATTCTTCAGGCTTCCTTCGCCAGACTGGAACCCGCGGTACGGGTTTTGGAGAAGGTAAAGGCCAGAATTGTGCCTACAATAAGGGTCACAACCGCATTTCCGGCGAAAGCGGCAACTCCCTGGGCAAAAACCTTGTCCGAGGGCTCGGCGTAAATCCATATATCCAGAACAGGAGCAATACCAATCCAGGCGATGGCATTGGCAACTATCTGGGTAGCGTTGAAAATAATTGATTCCTTTACCTTGAAGCCGCCTTCCCAGAGCTTAAGCCATCCGAAGGTAATGCCTGCCAGAAGGCCGTAAATTGCGTCAGCCGCAACCCAGCTCCACCAGACTCCTCCGTAAAAGATGGCATCGCCCAGGGTGTGTCCGATAAATGCGGTAAGCAAGCCTGCAACCGGTCCAAAAAGCGCGCCGATAATTGCGACAAGGGCTGAATTAAACTGAAGACGGGTATTGGGGATGAATCCTACAGGGATGCTGAGTTGAGTAAGTACGGTGAAGAGTGCGGCTCCGATGCCAACAGCAACAATTGTTCTGACAGCAAGGCCTTTACCGGGAACAAAACGAAAACTCATAGTACACCTCTCCCTTTTTAATAAAACCCAGAAAACAAGTATGACTAATAAGATATGTTACGCTATTAGTCTATCAAACTTGAAACAGGGATTCAATAGGATAAAGGAAAAATAATCCTGTTAGCTGTGATCTTAGATGTAATCGCTTTCCACGCTAAGCAAAGATGGCTATAAAAGATTAGTGTTATTGAGTCTTCTATGGAATCAATTGTATAGTATATTTAGAACAATCATAGCAAGTGATGGCTTTCGTAAGCTGGCGCTTTGGCACACCGTACCAGCCTTTGAGCCTGCCTGGCAACGAGGCTGTTGA
>JAFADM010000390.1 GCA_023424865.1 Bacillota bacterium
TCAATATGAAATGACTATGGAAAAAGGAAAGAGGATAACGTATGTTTTTTGTTGAAAAGCATTGGGAAAACCCTCAGGTTCTTCATGTCAACTGCGAAAAGCCCCATGCCTATTTCATTCCCTATGAAAATCAGGAAAAGGCTCATAAAGGAATACGGGGCAATTCCGCCTATTTCAAATCCCTTAACGGGGTCTGGAAATTTAAGTATCACACCTCTGTAAACGATGTGGAGGATAGTTTCTACACTCAGGATTACGATGCTTCCGGCTGGGATTCCCTGCCCGTACCCGCAAACTGGCAAATGCACGGGTACGATATACCCCACTACACCAATGTGAATTACCCCTACCCCTGCGATCCGCCCCATGTGCCCAATGAAAATCCGGCAGGCCTTTATGTACGTGATTTTTATGTGGATTCAAAAAGCGATAAGGATGTCATCCTCGGCTTCGAGGGCGTCGATTCCTGCTTCTATGTCTGGGTAAACGGCAAGGAAGTTGGCTACAGCCAGGTGAGCCACATGACCACAGAGTTCAACATCACCTCCCTTCTGAAAGCGGGCTCCAACCGCATTGCCGTTATGGTTCTGAAATGGTGCGACGGAAGCTATCTGGAGGATCAGGACATGTGGCGGCTCTCAGGCATTTTCCGTGATGTTTATCTCCTCTCCCGCAGCAAAAGCCGCATTGAGGATGTTTTTGTACATACGGATCTCAGCGAGAATTTTTCAAAGGGAACACTCCGGGTGGAAGTGGCTGCTAACGGCCTTCCCTTAGAGGGTACCGCTGTTTTGAAGGATGCCGGTGGAATTGAAATTGGCAAAGCTTCCTATACAGCCAATCCCAATGGGAGCTTTGAGCTTTCGCTTGACAGACCTTCCCTTTGGTCGGCTGAAAAGCCTCACCTCTATCAGCTGTACCTCTTTTCCGGGGACGAGGTTATCCCCCTGAAGGTGGGCTTCAAAAAAGTTGAAATAAAGGATTCGGTTCTTACCATTAATGGCAAGGGTATAAAATTCAAAGGAGTAAACAGGCATGACTCCCATCCTGAGCTGGGACACGCCATTCCTCTGGACCATATGCTCCAGGATCTTAACCTTATGAAACGCCACAATGTCAATGCCATACGTACCTCCCACTATCCCAATGATCCCCGTTTTTTGGAGCTTTGCGACGTTTACGGCTTCTATGTTATTGACGAAGCGGATCTGGAAACTCACGGAACCCATCCCGCCGGGGATTTTAGCATGATCTCCAACGATCCGCTTTTTGAAAAGGCTTATGTGGACCGTATGGTGCGCATGGTTGAGCGGGATAAAAACCATCCCTCCATTTTCATGTGGTCCCTTGGAAATGAGTCGGGCTATGGTGTCAATCATGTAAAAATGGCTCAGTGGGCCAAATCCAGAGACACCTCCCGTCCCCTCCATTATGAAGGCTCCTGGTGCGTAACAGATCCGGATCCCTTCCACCTGGACGTTTACAGCCGTATGTATCCCTCGGTTACGGATATTGAAAATTATGTGCTCAACGAGAAAGGCGACAGTCGCCCTTACATCCTCTGTGAATACTGCCACGCCATGGGAAATGGCCCGGGAGACCTTAAGGATTACTGGGATCTGTTCTATAAATACCCCCGTCTGGCCGGCGGCTTTGTATGGGAATGGACGGATCACGGCGTTAAAACCAAAACCCCAGACGGCATTGACTACTATGCCTACGGCGGGGATTTCGGCGATAAGCCCAATGACGGCAATTTCTGCATAGACGGTCTGGTCTATCCAGACAGAACTCCTCACAAGGGCCTCCTGGAGCTTAAAAACATTATTGCTCCCGTCCGGGTTGAAGCGGTGGATCTCCAAAAAGGAAGCCTTAAGCTGACCAATCTCTACGATTTTTCCGATCTGTCCGGACTGAGCCTTTCCTGGAGGCTTGAAAAGGACGGTACCCTCCTGGAGGAAGGAACCGTGGCTGAGCTGGGGATTGAAGCACAGACTTCAGCGGAGCTTGTTCTTCCTTATACCTATCCCGTAAAAGCGGACGGACGTTATTTCCTCTACGTGTCCTTCCATACCAATAAGACTCTTCCCTGGGCCGAAAAAGGCTATGAAGTGGGCTTTGCCCAAATGGAACTTCCTGTGGGCCAGGTTGTTAAAACCCTTATTCCCGTATCCTCCCTTCCTTCTCTTAAAGTCCATGAGACAAACAAAGCCATCACACTTTCAGGAAGTGAGTTTACTTATGTTTTTGACAAAAACGCAGGCGCCTTTACCCGCTTGAACTATCAGGGAATCGGTCTTCTCACCGCTCCCTCCCGCTTCAAGGTATGGCGTGCCCCCACAGACAATGACCGCAACATTAAAAACAAATGGCGTGAAGAGGGCTTTGACCGCCTGGATACCCATGTTTATTCGGTGAAGCTTGAAAAAGCCGATGACAAGCTTGCCGTCATCACCGTCGATTATTCCCTGGGCGGCTACATTAAAAAGCCCATCCTTCGCGGTACGGTAAGCTGGACAGTCTATGGAAGCGGCGACATCGTACTGGATACCCGGGTTAAGGTTCATGAAGAGCTGCCCTTCCTCCCTCGCTTCGGTTTGGAGCTTTCCATGGCGGAGGGTACCGAAAAGGTAAGCTATTTCGGCTACGGCCCTCACGAAAGCTATCAGGACAAGTTTAGAAGCACCTACAAGAGCCGCTTTGCCTCCACAGTGGATGGACTGTTTGAAAATTACCTTCGCCCCCAGGAAAATGGCAGTCATTATGCCACAGAATGGGCAGCTGCTACGGATATCCAGGGGCGCGGTCTTCTGTTTATCGGCAGGGATGATTTTTCGTTTACCGCCTCCCACTATACCGCAGAGGATCTCACCGAGGCGGATCATCCCTACAGCCTTAAAAAGCGGCCGGAAACCTTCATTAACCTGGACTACAAGCAAAGCGGCGTCGGCTCCAACAGCTGCGGTCCTCAGTTAATTGAAAAATACCGGTTGGATGAAAAGGATATACAGTTCTCAGTTCGCATAAAACCCGTATTCCTTGAGGATTGTGATCCTGTGGCGCTAACTGCAACTGAAATTAAAGCTTGAGGCTTACTAATGGGTTAACCGGAGCAGTGTATTTAAAAGGTGTAAAAGGCGGCATACCTCAAAGGTTATGCCGTCTTTACTTGTCCAAAGCTTCTTTTTTTCGTACAATGGAGGTTATAAACGGGTTGCCCTCAACCCGACGGAGGAAAAATGCTCAATCAACTGTTTTTATTTGCATCGGTCCTGCTGGCCTATTTCGTTAAAGGCATCACGGGCTTCGGCAACACCCTGGTTATGGGCTCGCTGTTTTCCTTTACGGTGTCCAACAGGATCACAACCCCTGTGGATCTTCTTTTCAGTATCCCCACCAACCTCTACATTGCCTGGCGTGAGCGAAAAAGCATTTCCTTAAAGGTTGTTGCTCCTCTCTCCCTTTTACTCCTTTTAGGCATTATTCCGGGTACCTTTCTTTTAAAGGTAGGTTATGACTGGCTATTAAAGGCACTTTTAGGCCTTGTAGTCATTGGCCTGGCGTTGGAAATGCTCATGAGGAAGCCTCCTTCCGACGGTACGGTAAGGAAAAACAATCCTGTCGTTCTTTTCATCATCGGCTTTCTTTCGGGAATCCTCGCAGGGCTTTACGGCATCGGCGCCCTTCTTGTAGCTTACATCAGCCGCACCTCCCCCAACAAAAGTGCCTTCAGGGCCAATATCTGCTGTGTTTTTCTGGTTGAAAACCTGTTTCGCCTGTTTCTGTATGGGTTTACCGGATTTTTAGGCAAGGACATCCTGCTTTTGACCCTTTTTCTCTCTCCGGCAGTTATCGTCGGCATGTTTGCCGGAATCAAGGCAGAGGCCCGCATGAACGAGAAGGCTGTGAGAAAAGCGGTTATTCTCCTGCTCATGGCAAGCGGTACGCTTCTTCTGCTTAAAAGCCTTCTCTTTCATTAAATCGTTTTCTTACAAAAGGCTCTTCTTACTCTACGATGAGCTCCCGAACCGCCACACTCTTTATCTTACTTGAGGAAAGATACGAGAAGACAAAGAAGCAGAGCCCAATGAGGATGGAAGGAAGAAGAACATTTAAAAGAGTATATTCCGTAGTAAAATTAGTCACTCCCATCGTCTTTAAAAGAGCGTTCATCATTTGATTGTTAAAAAATATACACATGACGTTTCCTGCGACGGCTCCTATGA
>JAFADM010000401.1 GCA_023424865.1 Bacillota bacterium
GAGATGTCTTCAATCCATTATATGTATGATGGACAAAACTCGAAAGCCTTGTCACCTTGAGCTTACCGGCTTTTTTTCGTTCTAGAATTATTATATTCGGTCTGGAAGGATTTAGTACCCTTCATTAGGGTTTCAGGCAAGGATTAGAGCTTTTAGAGCAAAATAAAAAATAAGCCTGTGCTCAGACTAAAAAGGTTCTTTGCCGCTATAATTTAGTGAGTCCATCTCCAGAGGACTCTTATACCGCTATAATTTAGTGAGTCTTATCGGCATAGGACTCTATGCCTGCTTCAGTGAAACAGCTTCGGCTCCCCTTGCCCAAAAGCCATTATGCTTTTAATGTATGCAGTAACACCCTAAAAATGTATTGGAGGAAAACCATGAACCGTTTTGTCGCCCTGTGCAGCAAGCTTAAATACCTGGGCCTACTGGGCCTTCCCATGCTCTTTTCAGATGCAGTTATATGGAAATATTTATGGCTGTTCTGGCTCTTTGGTTTTGTGGAAATCGCTGCTTCCTTTTCCATTATCCTTCAGTCTCTAAAGCAGCTGGTGGGTCTTCCCTATATCTTAATCTCCCATGGCTTTCACCTGTCCGGCTATGAAGATTACAAGCCGAAGGTCAACTATTCCCTGCCCTTTAATGGCCCATGGACAGTGGTCAACGGCGGGCCGGATAAGGAAACCTCCCATTCATGGGGTGTTTACACTCAACGCTACGCCTATGACTTTATTATTCTCGACGATAGCGGCCAAAGCTCGAAGGGCGATAAAACCCTGGTGCAGAATTATTATTGCTACGGGAAAGAGGTTCTGGCTCCCGCTGATGGCATTGTGGCGGATGTAAAGGATCTCTCAAAGGATGCCCGCACCTTTGGCAATGGAAAGGTGGATCCTGATGTGAAGGCTATTTGCGGAAACCACATCGTAATAAAGCACGCAGAAGGCGAATACAGCCTGATCGCCCATCTTAAGCCTCAAAGTGTCCGGGTGAAGCCCGGCGAAAGCGTTAAAAGAGGGCAGGTTATCGCCCTTTGCGGCAATTCGGGAAACACCTCGGAGCCGCACATTCATTTTCATATTCAGGACGGAAAGAGCTTTTATGCCTCCGCCGGTCTTCCCATTCATTTTAAGAACATAGCGACAGAAAAAACAACGAATTATGATAAGCTGGATCCCCGGCCTGTACCCGAATACGCTCATCTGGACAGAACAAGGGTGCATCGCGGCTTAACCGTATCAAACCGGAATCTCCCCTAAATGCCTTGTCATTCTGCAAGCAGTTTGTGATGGCTTGAGCCTGGAAGAAGCTCAGTAAGCAATCATGGGTATCATAGGGGGCTTGTCCTTTATGGGCGGCAGCTCTCCGTTTTTTATGCGGTAAACCCTTTCGCTGCACTGCCGAACCCCTTCCAGCATGGGAAGATAGGGCTGGGAGCAGATATCGAAAAGGCCGATATTGTAGTTTTCACCGTCAAAGCGGCCCAGAGCGAACTGGTCATAGAGCTGAAAATAGTGACAGCCCACTCCTGCCGGATGAGCGGCAACCCTTTCACAATAATAGCGGTAGGCCGTTCCCCTGTCCTTTTGCGTAGGCACCCCCTCCAGACCTGTTGCTGTAAGCCCGCTGTCCAAAGCGCCAAAATGGAACTCACCGATGAGGATGGGGCGATCCACTCCCAGCCCCTGAACATGGTCCAGCGTTGGTGTGGGATCCAGGCTATAGCAGTTAATGGAGAAAACATCAAAATATTCCCATCCCGTTACCACATCCGGGTCCGAAATCCAGGCCCAGCGCAAGCCCAGGTTCATATGGTGTGGAGCGGCTTTACGGCAGGCTTCCGAAGGAATCCGGATGTATTCGTTCAGAAGAATACGGGAAAAGGCGGACATATCCCCCCCGGACTGCTCCGACCAACCGGATACCTTGTAAAGGGGCTCATACAGATCCTCGAAGCTTTGAAAGGGATGCTTCCAGGCCTCGCTTAAAGCCGGTACATCTTTATATTTTTCCTTAAGCCAGTCGATAAGCCTTTCGCGGCACCGGGTCCTTGCCGGGTTGTACAAAACCTCCTCGGCAAGGTTTAAATGGTTCACAAAGGCCCACGCCGGTTCATTTCCCAGGAAATACCCGATCATCATAGGGTCCTCCCTGTATTCTTTAAGCAGCTGGGCCGCTTTCTCAGCATTTTCTGCGTATTCAGGACTGAACACATCGGGAAAATCCCTGAAGACAGTCTGACGGGTTGACGGAAACTGCTTGAGGGTTGTGGTGTAGGGTAAACCCAAGGCTTTATAATAGCGGGGATCCGACCAGTTTCCCAGGGTATTCATGCCCGCTGCCTTTAGCTGACGGCCCATGAAGCCTGTCCAACGCCCCTCCCAGCTCTCACCAAATGCCCGGTAAAGATTGGCCCTTGCAAAGGAAAAGAACTTGCTCTCCTTCTGCTTGTCTCCCTTTGGGCCCCGATAATCGTACATGTCTCCAAAAGCCGGATCCGTACGTTCAGGAAGCCAGTCCATAAATTTCTCCCAGCCATCGATCCGGCAATCCGTACGAACACCCACACAATCAGGTCCCATACTGAAAAAGGGATGGCCCTTGGGATCCACCAGCCACCATCGTCCATGGGCTTTCGCTTTGCTGAAAAAGCCCGTCCCCTCTGTCAGCCGAAGTCCTGTCCAACCGCCGTATTCGTTCCATTGACTCAGGGTATACTTTTCCGGTAACTCCTGATCCAATCCGTTCAGTTTTGTTTTAAGAGCTTCCGTGTTTTCAATTTTTTCATCCCACAGTTTCCCCTTAGTCTGTCCAAAGGCATCAATTAGCTTTAGATCCGGCAAGGGAAAGCTTTGGGGATAGTCATTCGTCAGGGTCAGCTTTGATAAGCTCACCTTTACGTCATGGAAGCAGGGATAATTGACAAAGGTAACACGGTGAATTTCCTCTTTTTTCAGACGCCGTCCGTGGCATACCACCTTGAGCTGGCCCGGTGTTTTCTCAGGGAAGAGCTCACTGCCGTCAAGCCAATTCAAGTCGATGCACATAAGGGCTTTTACCCCCGGCAGCACCCCAAATCGGAGATTGAAGGCGGCCTCTCCTTCCGGGTCATCCTTGCTGTAGAAGAAAAAATTCAATGGAAGGCTGTGATCCTCCAGTAGCTCAAAGTAAAAGGTTAAATAACGCTCCTTTGCCTCAATAAGCTGGGGCAGGCTCAAGCCGCCCCCCTGCCTGGGAAGCAGCAGCACCGCTTCCTCCGGCGTGCCCGAAAGAATTTTTGCTCCCTGTGTCAGCTGTTCTTCTCCTAGCAATATCTCACCCATACATCCACCTCCACTTTTCATTTTCAGATTTATTTAGCCTAAATCGGGGCTTGCTATAAGACTTATGCTGTTTTTAGCCTTGCCCTCCGTCTCAAATAAAAGGATTTCATTTTTTCCCTTTCTGATAAGAGGACCGGGTATATAAAGCCGTTTTTGGGGGCCTATTTCCCAATAGCGTCCCAGGTTAAAGCCGTTGATAAAAGCGCAGCCCTTTCCCCATCCGGAAAAATCAAGCCAGGTGTCCCCTGCTTCCTCAGCCTCAAATTCAAACTGGTAGAAGGCAGGTCCGCCTTCCTCATAGCCCTGGCTGAAATCCAGCTTTTCCAGATTATTTAACAAAAGAGGGTATTGCCTCCATTTGAAATGCTGATGCCCGTTTATCTGGACGGCTCCACCAATGCCCTTTCGCTGCCTTTCAAGATTGGGCCCGAAATTCACACGCCCCATATTTTCCGCCAAAAGAGCCAGCGTACCTCTCTTGCAGGGGATATTGCCAAGGGTGTGTTCCTTTAAAAGCTCCCTGTCATACAGGGTAATCAGGGGCTTGCCGTCTAAAAAGAGATTGACTCTGTCATTGGCGTCCCAAAGACGTATTTTCTCCAGCTGGGTTTCCTTTTCAAGCACGGAAAGGTACAGGATGTAACCATAGCTCTGGCCAAGCTTCTCCATGGTTTGAGGATACTCCGAATCAATACCCTGAGCCAGGGCTTCCAGTGTGTTGAAAAGACCCACTTTTTGCTTTACAGTGAGTGTTCCGTAGGCTTTCTTTCTAATTTGGGCGGTGAAGGAAATCTCCCTTAAGGCGGTATGCCTGGAGATGACCTTTTGGAGCATCTCATACTTGGTTGTGATATCGCCGCTTTCCGTCAGAAGTGCGTCATAATCGTAGGAGGTGGTGTCGGGAGTTAGCTCGTCATAATAATTGGAACCGTTCATAAAACCAAAATTGGTGCCCCCGATGAACATGTAGATATTGGCGTTACCATGCTCGAGTATGTAATCAAGGTTCGAAGCGTTTTCCTCCGCGCTGGTGGTGTTATGCTTGCCGCAGCCCCAGTAATCAAACCAGCCCACCCAGAATTCGGTACACATAAGAGGGCCGCCGCCGGTGTGCCCCTTTAACACCTGGAACTGCTCCTGGGCCTTGGAGCCGAAATTGGCCGTAGGAAGAACGTCTTCCACGCTTCCGCAGGCCAGGGCATCCCCCCAGGGGCCATCGGAGGTGATAAGAGGAACGGTGAGGCCGTTATCCGTCATCAGCTTTTTAAGCGCTTTGAGATAAGCCGCGCTGTCGCCGTAATACCCGTATTCGTTTTCCAGCTGCATAAGAATGACAGGGCCGCCGTGAGTGATTTGGAGAGGAGAAATAATCTTAAAGAGCTTGGAATAATAGGCCTCCACATGCTTTAAAAAAGGTTCATAGCAGCCTCTCAGGCGCATATGGTCCTCACCCAGCAGCCAGCCGGGAAGGCCGCCCAATTCCCATTCGGCACAAATATAGGGCGAGGGCCTTAAGATAACCCACAGACCCAGCTCCTGGGCTATTTTTACAAAGGCTTTAATATCGGCCATGCCTTCAAAGCAATAGCTTCCTTTTTCAGGCTCGTGGATATTCCAGGGAATATAGGTCTCCACAGTATTGCATCCCAGGGCGGCCAGCTTTTCAAGCCTGTCCCGCCAATATTCGGGCACGATGCGGAAATAATGGATGCCTCCCGAGATAATTTTAAAGGGTTTACCGTTTAAATAGAGCTGATCCCGAATCTCAAATGCTGCCATTCTAACCTTCTTTCAGCCTAATACTTCATAGCAGGGCTTCAACTAAGGCTCATTTTAAAATTACAGACAAAGGTTTATCTTAAATTTACAGATCTATCATACAGATAAAAAAAGGATGCTGCAATAGAACAAAAACTCAGATTATTACCTCGTTATCCGCACCCCGGAGCATTCGGGCACATCACGGCGCGACGATGCGAAAAAGCCGGACTAACGGTTATGTTCTTCCATAAAGACATAACCATTAGCCCGGTTCTCTTGACAAATATACTTGAAAGGTATAAAAATAGGATAATAAAGCCAATTAAATAAATAGGATTACTTTGTTTTATCCATCCTACATCTGTGCTCAATAAACGCAAGTTCCAAATATATATTTTTACGAATCACCAAGGAGGAAAAACCATGAGCAAACGCACCTATGGCAGTGAATTCGGCTTCCAAACACGAGCCGTCCATTCCGGTAATGATGTGGACAGTGAAACCGGCGCGATACGCCGCCCCATAACCATGGCCAACAGCTATGAGCTTCCCTATGATCCCACGGACATGAACTGGAGCAGTGCGGGAGAAAAGCCCCTGTATACCCGTAACGGCGGCGCCAATCAGCAATACCTTCAGGATAAGCTCAAATCCCTGGAGGGCGGCGAGGATTGCGTTGTGCTGGCAAGCGGTGTGGCCGCTTTGTCAGGCATCTTTTTTACTTTTTTGAAAACCGGTGATCACGTCATTTTTTCAAGCGTCACTTATATCGCCGTTTACCGGCTTTTAAACGAGCTGTTTCCCGGAAAGTACGGCGTTGAAACGACCCTTATAGATACCACGGATCCGGAAAAGGTGCGGGCGGCTTTGCGGCCCAACACCAAACTCATCCATATTGAAACACCGGGCAACCCCACTACCCAGGTAAGCGATATCGCGGCCATAGCCGCCATAGCCCATGAAAACGGCGCTCTTCTCTCAGTGGACAATACCTTTGCCTCACCCTATAATCAGCGTCCGCTGGAGCTGGGGGCAGATCTTGCGGTGGAGAGCCTTACCAAGTACATCAACGGCCACGGCGACGCCATGGGAGGCGCTGTAATCGGCAGCAAGACCCTTATTGATCGCATTCGTTCCGATGCCATGGTCAACCTTGGAGGCGCCATCAGCCCCTTCAATGCCTGGCTCATTATGCGCGGCGCCGTCACGCTGCCCCTTCGCATGGAACAGCATAATGCCAACGCCCAGGCGGTGGCTGAGTTTCTTGAAAGCCAAAAAGGCGTACGCTTTGTGGCGTATCCCGGCCTTGAAAGCCATAAGGGCCATGAGGCGGCAAAAAAACAAACCCATCACGGCTACGGCGGTGTGCTGGCTTTTGGGCTCAATGGGGATCATGATACCCACAACCGTTTTGTTGCCGCGCTTCGAGTAATTACTAACGCCGTATCTCTGGGTCATGATGAAAGCCTTATTGTTTTTCTGGGAGAAAAGGACGAACGCCAGTACCTGTATCCGGAGGAATTCCACGGGGGCTTCTTTCGCTTAAGCCTTGGACTTGAAGACAGGGAGGATCTCATCCGGGATTTGGCCCGGGCTCTGGAAGCCGCAGGACTTTAAGCTTTAAAATATGCTGTAAAAGTCCTCTCCGGCTTCCTTCCGCCCTGTTAATCAGCGTGTTAATCAAGTTTGTTAATCAAGTTTGTTAATCAAGTGTGTTAATTAAGTGTGTTAATTAAGTGTGTTAATTAAGTGTTTTAATTTGTTAATGAAATGTGTTAATCAAGTGTTTTAATCACTCTGTTAATCAGTCTGTTAATCCTAAGGCCTTAATAAAACCGGGCAATGCTTTTTCGAAGCAAACGCCATATCTGCGCTCCTGGTTGAGCTCCACTGTTTTTTCAATGCAGGAATAGGTGTAGTTTACACCGATTTCAATGGACTTTTCCAGAGAAAATCCGTTCATAAGCCCCGCCAGGAGCGCACTTCCGAAAACATCCCCCGTTCCGTGGAAATGACCTTCAATTCTTTTTGAGAAAGCATAGCTGATAACCCCGGTTTCGCTGTCCAGCGCTGCGGCTCCCAGCTGGTTTTTATCAAACCACACTCCGGTCAATACAACCTTTTTCGGCCCCAGCCGGGACAGTCTGTAAAGCATGCCTTCGATATATTCACGGGTATAAGGGCCTTCCACATAGTCTTCCTCCAGGATAAAGGCGGCCTCCGTTAAATTGGGCAGGATGATATCGGCCTTAGCACAGAGCTTAGCCATTCCTCTGGCCATTTCCGGTGAATAAATGCTGTAAAGCTTTCCATCGTCAGCCATAACCGGATCCACCATTACCAGGTTATCCTGGGTTTTAAAGCGTTGAAAAAGATCGGCCACAAGATCGATTTGGTCGAAGGACCCCAGAAAACCGCTGTAAAGAGCATCGAATTTCAAATCCAGAGATTTCCAATGGTCGGAGATGGGCTGAATGTCCGAAGTTAAATCCCTGTAGGTAAAACCGGTAAAGCCTCCCGTATGTGTGGACAATACCGCCGTGGGCAGCACTCCCGTATCAATTCCCGCTGCCGACAATATGGGCAGCGCAACCGTAAGGGAGCAGCGTCCCACACATGAAATATCGTGGATAGCGGCTATCCGCTTTTGTCTTTCCGGTTCCCGGACGGACTCCCGGCTCTCACCGGTATTATTTCGTACACTCATTATAAAACCTCCCGAACAATGAATAAGCTTCGCCTGTTCCGCCGCCGGTACCGGAGACGGAGCAAGGCGCATCACTTGACGTCTTTTTGCAATAAAGCTATAATAACGAAAAACTGATACTATAAAAAGTATCAGTTTATTCATATTTAATGGTATCAGATAAAGGAGTGCCCGCCATGTACAGACTTATACTGCCCCCTTCTGATGAGGGCATTCCACTCTATGAGCAAATTTACAGGCAAATAAAAAAAGAAATACAAGCAGGCCTTTTAAAATCCAACAGCTCTCTTCCCTCCAAGCGCACCCTGTCCGCCCATTTGGGTGTGAGCGTGAATACGGTTTCCTCCGCCTATGAGCAGCTTCTTTCCGAGGGCTATATTGTTGCGGTTGCAAGAAAGGGCTTCTATGTCTCTCATCTGGATGAGTTCAAGCCCCTGAATCAGCAGGCAGGAGCGCTTAAGAAGCAAGCCGCCGCTGTCCCCGTAACAGAAGCTAATCCCGTGAGAATCGATTTTTCCCCCTCGGACACAGCCTATGGCGAATTTCCCTTCAACACCTGGCGCAAGCTTCTCAAGGATATTTTCAACCAAATGGATCCCCAGCTTTTTAAGTCCTCTCCCCCTCAGGGCGATCCTGAATTCCGGGAGGCCGTCGCCCGGTATCTCCACGAATCCAGAGGAGTAAACTGCACCCCGGACCAGCTTATAATCGGTGCAGGCACCGATTACCTGCTGCTTATTCTGAGTATGCTTCTACCCGGATCAGGCCTTCCCGCCTACGGTTCAGGGAAAATAACCGGTAATGGGCAAAGGCCCTTCCTTGTCATGGAGAACCCCGTTTATAACAAGGCTTACCGTATTTTTGAAAGCATGGGCCACAGTGTCATTTCCCTTCCCATTGATGAAAAGGGCCTTCCGGTGGCGCCCCTCCATACCATGAAGGTATCCGCCGTTTACATAACCCCCTCTCACCAGTTTCCGCTGGGCATCAGCATGCCCATCAGCCGCCGGATCCAGCTCATTAACTGGGCCAGCCTCTGTCCTGAGAGCTACATTATTGAGGATGATTACGACAGTGAATTCCGCTACGGAATGAAACCCATTCCCTCCCTTCAAAGCATTGATGCCATGGGACGGGTCATTTACCTGGGGACCTTTTCAAAGGCCATCGCACCATCGGTGCGCATAAGCTACATGGTTCTTCCTCCCTCCCTGCTGGAGGCCTACCATAAAGGGCCTTTTATGAGCGCCTGCCCCGTTTCCCGCCATGAGCAGAAGCTGCTCACAGCTTTTTTGGACGGCGGTTTTTTTGAGCGTCATCTCAATAAAATGCGCAAGCACTACAGCGCCAAGCGGGAGCTGCTGGTCTCTCAGCTTGAAGCCTTTAACAGCAAGGGAGTTGTCCTGGGCGAAAACGCAGGCCATCATCTTCTCTACAAGCCCAACCTCACGTTATCGGAGGAAGAACTGCTTATCAGGGCTCAGGCGCAAGGCGTTAAAATATACGGCCTGTCCCCTTATTTTTCCGGAAAGGTGCCGGAAAGCCATGCCGGAACCGTTCTTCTGGGCTATGGGGGGCTTACGGACAGACAAATTCTTGAGGGAACGGCGCTGTTGTCCGACGCCTGGAGCTGACCGGCTAAATGTATTTAACAAACGCCAATCCTAAACCTTAGCCTTAGGCTCTGGGGCCTTCGTCATATAAATAATAAAACCTGCTGTCATACTGTCAATTTCCGTATCCCAGGGGAATAAGTTTTTTATTGACGGATAAAGCATATCATGTTACGCTAATTCCATAGTATTCATATCTTATTAGTAAGTATTTTTTCAGGAGTGACTCTCTTATGAAAAACCGTATTTTTTCAGGTCTGCTTGTCGCCGTATTTGGCAGCTTAATCGCTCTTGGGCCTCAGTTCCTTTTTAAGGTTTGTGAAGCGGAGGGCGACATGATCATGCGCTGCTTCTGGACCGGAAGGGCAGAAATCGGAATTGGCGGAGTTATTTTTCTTTCCGGCCTTTTCCTTGCCTTCTTTAAAAATCCCGCCCTGCGCTTTGGCATCAACCTGGGCCTTGTCCCTCTTGGAGTCTTAACCCTTCTTATACCCACCGTACTTATCGGCGTATGCGGCAGCCATGCTATGGAATGCCGAATTCTTGCCCTCCCCACACTTGTGGTGCTGGGAATATTGCTTATTGCAGCAGCCCTTTTAAATGGCCTCTACCTCTATGTCAGGTTTCTGAAAAACACTTCCAGTGAGGCATAATGTCAACTCTCAGTAAATTGCGGAAAGGACAGTACCGTTTATGAAAGCATCCAGGTTAACCACCTCGGGAATAACCCTTCACAATCTCACTCATCGCGCCTTTCGCTCCGGCTGCCTCTTGTTTCTGGTGGCTTTGCTTTCTTTTGCGCTTTTCAGCGGATCGGTTATTGCAGGAAGTCTCAATAACGGCATTGAAAGCATGTCCCGACGTCTGGGCGCCGATTTGATGATTGTCCCCCAGGGCTACGAAAAGGATGCGGCCGGGGCCTTGCTCAGAGGAGAACCCAGCACCTTTTACTTTGACGGCGCCATGAAGGATAAAATTGCCTCTGTCAAAGGGGTGAAGGAGGTTTCCCCTCAGCTTTTTATCTCCTCCTTTTCCCATGAATGCTGCACCTGGCCCGTTCAGCTTATTGGCTTTGATCCGAAATCGGATTTTGCTATAACCCCATGGCTAACCAGCCAGCTTAAAAAAACTCTGGGAGATTTTGAAATTGTTATTGGCTCCAGCGTGGATGCGCAAGTTGGTGAAACCCTTTCCTTTTTTGACAGGGATTATCTTGTTATCGGGCAGCTGGAGAAAACAGGAATGGGCTTTGATACCTCGGTTTTTATGAATATGGACTCGGCCTGGGTAGCCGCAGCCGATTACACCCGCCTTGGGGGCTTTATTCAGCATGAGGAAAACAGTATTTCATCCCTCATAGTCAATGTGGACGCCGGAGTAAAGGTACTGGATGTGAACACGGAAATTCTTCGTCTGTACGGCGATGAAGGAATAGATGTTATACTGTCCCAGAACCTTCTAAGAAACATCTCCAGCGGACTGGATTCCCTTCCCCTTATACTTGGCGGCTTGTCCCTGCTGCTCTGGCTTCTGGCAGCAGGCGTTCTGGCAGCGGTGTTTTCCCTTTCCATCCATGAGCGCAAACGAGAATTCGCCATTTTAAGGGCTATTGGAGCAACCCGGAGGAAGCTTTCGGGAATCATTCTCCTGGAAGCCTCCTACATAAGCCTTGCAGGCTCTGTGGCGGGACTTTTTTTGGCTTCTCTTTTTCTGTTCCCCTACAGTGCCTCCATCAGCAAGGCCATTGACGCGCCTTACCTCCAGCCCGGCACGGGAATACTTGTGCTCTACGCACTGGGAAGCCTTGTACTGGCTTTTCTGACAGGTCCGGCCGCAGCCGCTTTCAGCGCAATCAAAATTGGAAGATCCGAAACCTATACCATGATAAGGGAGGGAGAATAATGCTTCTTGAAGCGAAAGAACTGATTAAACAATACACA
>JAFADM010000497.1 GCA_023424865.1 Bacillota bacterium
GGATGTCGAGCGCTATATTGAACGCTCACCGGAAATGCTTCAGAAGCTGGAAAATTTTCTTTCGCAAATGTGACAGTCCGTTGTCGTATTTTACCTGATATCCTGTTTTCAGATGTGCATCTGAAAATTGGAAGGGAGAAAAAAACAATGGAAGAAAAATTCTGTCAAAGCTGCGGTATGCCTATGGGGGAAACGAAGGAGCTTTATGGAACCAACAGCGATGGAAGCACCAGCAGCGACTATTGCAAGTACTGCTATGACAAGGGAAGCTTTACATCCGAGTGTACAATGGACGAAATGATTGAATTCTGTGTACCCCATATGGCCTCAGCCGAGTCCGGTGTAAGCCAGGAGGAAGCAAGACGCAGCATGAGTCAGTTTTTTCCCCGGCTGAAACGCTGGAAGCAAGGCTAAAAGGATTTAAAAGTAGATAGATAGCAAAGAGAGGGCATAAACCCTCTCTTTGTCAATTCTTTTGAAAACAACAATAATCCGTGGCTGGCCGCAAGGGTGTGGGGTTCTTATTTTTTTAAAACGCTTAGAATTTCACCGATGTATACCCGGTGATAGTCCTTTAAGGGATACATTTTATGAATTTCCGGATCCAGGAAATGCTCCGGCTCCAGGTCCTGATAATAGAGCTTCCGGCATTCCAGCACCAGACGTGCCTGCTCAAAATAAACGGCGCCATGCTGGCCTTCCACAGGAATGAGGCCTGTTTCCGCCGCCTTATCCACATCCCGGCCGGATTTGGATCCGCACAGGTTGAGGGCACTTCGCCAGGAATCATCAAAAAAGGAGAGGGTGAAGGTGTTGTTCTTCTCCAGAAATTCACGGGTGTAACGATGAGTGCGTACATAAATGGTGCAGACATTCTTATTCCAAAGGATGCCCAAACCGCCCCAGCTGGCTGTCATGGTATTGTAAGCCTCCAGAGTGCCAGCCGTAATAAGCGTCCATTCCTTGCCAATCAGTGTAAAGACATTTTCGTTTAGGCTTTTAGGATCAACAGACAAAAATTCTTGACTCATGGGTTCAACTCCTTCTTGTTTTTGTAACAGTTTTATTTGCAAAACGCGGTATTTGCGAAAAATACCGAACATAGGACTGGTTGCACTTAAATCATACTATTCCTATTATACAGGTAAAAAAGGATATCTGCACCCATAAAGTGCTAAAAACAAATAGACACAGCCATTCTTTGTGTTCAGTATATATATGCGTGGAGCGTTTGGAGCTATACCTGCAAACCCTGCTTAGTCATGATTATTTTATTGTCCAAAAGGATTTTGTCAGGCTTGAATACAAAATCGATATGTACCGGAGCTGCGTTTTTGCCGCCGAACATCTGATTCATGCCAACTGCGATGTGTGCGGTGCCAAGGCATTTTTCATCATAAGCGGCATAGCCGATTAAAAAGTCAATTTCATCGTTGAGTCCGATGCCAAACTCGCAAAGCATGCGGCCCGTTTCAGGCAAGCCCTCAAGGAGCGTTTGAAAGCTTTTATTATCAGCAGCGGAAAGATAGCCTTTTTCAAAATAGAGAGTCATATTTTCATAGGTTTTTCCTTCAAAATGGAATTGGTTCAAAAACAAAGAACCTTCTCCGCTGTCCTCTACGGGAGCAATATATATTTCTCCGGCAGGAATATCACCGTTTCCGTCATCTCTGTACCATGTACGACCTTCCAGGGAAAAGGTAAGGTGATGGTTACCTCCCGTATAAACAGTGGCCTGCCTGCCGTTTGCAAAAGCTTCTGAAAGGCTTAAAGCCTGCTTTTTAAGCTTCTTGTAATCCACCTGTACCGCTTTTTCAAAGCATTTATCATACAAAGCCGTTT
Organism: Bacillota bacterium; assembly: GCA_023424865.1. Next base: position 1,843 of record JAFADM010000497.1, read on the forward strand.
CGATGCCCAAGCTAGTGCAAAGCTGTGGTGTGGGAAGCTTCACCTGAATAAAAAAGCTTTTACTTATGAGCTTTTGAAACAGCCTGCCCATGTATTTTTTGTAGGCCTCTCTTTTTTCTGAAGGGAAATCAGGGTGAGGGATCACGGGTGGGACAAGACAGAGATCGATGACTCCGTCCACATGGTCAAAAAGTTCAAAATACTTATCCGGAAAGTTTAGCTGCGCTTCTGGCAACGCCTGGTAATAGGCAGCCATGTCCTTGGGGCTGTAAATCCATTTTAAGGGATAAAGCCCAGCGCTGCCCAGGCTTCTGCAAAAGCTTTCCAGCCATTCCGACTCGGAAGAGTTACCCCAAAAGTTTACAAGAACCACACTATCCGGCGGTATATCAAAGCCTTTAACCATTGCGTCAAAACATTTCTGGTAATTCATAGCGTCCTCCTGAATCTAATTTTATATTCATCGAATCAAATTATAACGTTCCGGATAGGTGTTGTCAATTTGATTTTATAAATATCAAATTAGATTTACATAATTTAATTCTATGTTATTATTGAATTATAAATTATTGAATTATGAATTATGAATTATGAATTATGGTAATAAATCTATGGACCATGGTATTGGGAAAGGGAGTAATCAATGAAAGCGTACGAAGCCTTTATCATAAAGTTTCAGGAAGAGTTGAGGGATGCCATTAAAGGCTGCCGGGAAAAGGAAGAGGAATTAAGTACAGAAGGTGCTCAGGATGAGGCTGTAATGGAAAAAATAAAGCTTAATATCACTGATATCTTTCACAAAATGTTTCTTCTTTCCCTAAAGAGGGTTAATGTGCTCCAGCCGGCCCCGTTTTCTCAGCTTAAGGAAGCCTATCTTCCTTTTTTTACAAGGATTCCTGCCTCGTGGAAGGAAAAGGCGCAAAAGGATAAGGAGTATAACAGGGTGTTGGAAGGAATTATTGAAGAAATCAAGCTCAAAAGAGCGCGGGAGATTGAAGCGCGTTTTATTGACTTAATGACGAAATACGAGGAGGAGGCTTAAGTCCATGGAAGAGCGTATAGGACAGAGCATTAAGCTTTTTAAATGCCTTTCGGACACGTCCCGGATAAGAATTATCCAATGTCTCATGGAGCAGCCCCTCTATGTGGAGCTGCTGTCGGAACGCCTGTCTCTGTCGCCCTCCACTGTTTCGTTTCATCTTAAGAAGCTGGAGGATGTGGGGCTGGTCAGCCAGCGCAAGGAACAGTATTATGTCATCTACGAGCTTAACACTTCTCCCTTGAATAAATGCCTTGCCGACTATATTCTGATTGAAACCACTGAACGCAGGCTTCAGGAGGAAAGGGAGGAGGAATACAGAAGCAAAATTCTGGCAGCCTTTTTTGAATACGGAAAGCTAAAGAGCCTTCCTGTACAACGAAAAAAGAAGCAAATCATACTGGAGAGCCTTGCCGCCCATTTTGAGGCGGGCAGGGATTACACTGAAAAAGAGGTAAATCTCATTCTTGCCGATTTTCACGATGACTTTTGCACCCTTAGAAGAGAAATGGTGTCGGCACGACTTCTTACAAGGGAAAACGGTATCTACACTCTTATCGGGAAGGAATAATTGTGAACAAGCCCGAATAGGTTAATCACCTTGTGAATAGGATGTAGGGGGATTAAAAGGAGAGGGACAAAAGGCGCATGGCTTTATTGAATACCATAGTGGATCGCTGTCATTTCAA
>JAFADM010000560.1 GCA_023424865.1 Bacillota bacterium
AAAAGCTGCATAAGTTTTAGTAAGGTCAACTTGACAATAAAAAAGGAAAGGCATACACTATTCAATGTAAGGTTAACATACCACCACTTACTCTAAGGAGATGATCGTCCGTTGAAAAACAGGCTTAAAGCTTTGCGTGAAAAGGTGGGCCTTTCCCAGGAAAAGCTGGGGGAGCTTGTGGGCACCTCGAGGCAGGCTATTCATGCCCTTGAAAGCGGCAAGTTCGAGCCCTCCATCTGGCTGGCCTACTCTCTTTCAAAGGTTTTTGACTGTACCATTGAGGATATTTTTTTATTTGAGGAAAGTGAAATGAAATCAAGAGCAGAGAGAAGCAGAGGAGTAAGCTATGGCGCTTAGAAACATTGTTCAGGTTGAGGACCCTATTTTAAGAAAGAAGTGTAAACCCGTGGAAAAGGTGGATGATAAAATTCGCGACCTTCTGTCCGATATGGCCGAAACCATGTACCACGCTCCGGGAAGAGGCCTGGCCGCCTGCCAGGTGGGTATTCTTCGCAGACTGGTGGTTATTGATATGGGTCAGGGTGACGGCCTTATGAAGCTTGTGAATCCCCGGATCACCCACAGCAAAGGGGAGCAGGAGGTCATTGAAGGCTGTCTGAGTATACCCGGCAAGGCCGGTTGGCTTTTAAGGCCCTTTGAGGTTACGGTGGAAGCTCTGGACGAAAACGGAAATCCCATTACATTTACCGGCACCGGCGATCTCGCCAAATGCTTCTGTCATGAGCTGGACCACCTTGATGGCGTTCTCTATTCCGACAAGGTGATCCGCTGGGAAGAATAAGGCCTTATAGGTTCAAGGCTTGCTTTTGCGGCTTTCATGCGGCTTTCATGCCTGAGTTAAGGCATGTTTAGCCCATTACGCTTTTGTAAAGCCTGTAGCCCCCGGACAGATTTGCGCAGTCAAAGCCATTCTGGGAAAGAATGCGGCAGGCAAGGTAACCCCGCAGCCCTACCTGGCAGGTTACATAAACAGGCTTTTCCTTATCCAGGGTGGTAAGATTAGCCCGGAGATCATCCAGGGGGATGTTGAAAAACCCGTTCAAATGTCCCCTTTTAAATTCGGCTGGGGTTCGTATATCAAGAAGCTGTACACTTCCGTTCCGGGGGAGTGCGTCAACATCGTGCCAGTGGAATACCCTAACTCTCCCCTCCAGGATGTTTTCCGCCGTATAGCCGGCCATATTTACCGGATCCTTAGCCGATGAAAAAGGCGGGGCATAAGAAAGCTCCAGCTTTGTTAAATCCTTAACAGTACCTCCAAGCCTCATGGCCGTGGCAATAACGTCCATTCGCTTGTCAACGCCGTCGTAGCCTACCATTTGGGCTCCCAGAAGCCTTCCTGTGTTCTTTTCAAACAGGATTTTTACGGACATAGGCAGGGCTCCGGGATAATAAGAGGCATGGGAGGAGGAATAGGTATAGGATTTTTCATAATTGAGCCCCGCCTGCTTTGCTCTGGCCTCAGTAATGCCCGTGGTTGCAATGGTTAAATCAAAGCATTTAAGAATGCCCGTGCCCTGGGTACCCTCATAGGTGCTGCCAAGTCCTGCGATATTGTCCGCAGCAATGCGCCCCTGCTTATTGGCAGGGCCTGCCAACGGAATATAGCCCTTTTCACCTGTTATAAAGTCCGTAATTTCCACCGCATCCCCCACTGCATAAATATGGGGATCGGAGGTGAGCATGCGGTTATCGGTAACAATGGCGCCTCTTGCGTTAACGGCTAACCCCGCCTCCCTGGCAAGGTGGCTTTCGGGCCGCACGCCCACGGAAAGCACAACCATATCGGCAAAAATAGTTTCCTTGCCCAGGCTGATTTCAAGGCCATTTTCTCCATCCGCAATAGCTTTTACGCCGTCATTTAAAATAAGCGTTACACCCTTTTGGCGAAGATGGCGGTGAACATCCGAAGCCATATCCAAATCCAGGGGTGCAATCACATGATCCGAAAACTCAGCCACCGTTACCTTAAGCCCCGCCGATACAAGGTTTTCAGCCATTTCAATGCCGATGTATCCCCCGCCTATCACAACAGCGCTTTCCGGCTCATTTTCGCTAATATAATCCTTCATGCGGTAGGTGTCGGGAATGTTCCGAAGCGTAAAAACCCTGGGATTGACGGCGCCTTCAATAAGTGGCTTTACCGGCTCCGCTCCGGGCGAAAGAATGAGCTTGTCATAGCTCTCCCTGTATTCTTCTCCTGTTAAATGGCTTTTTACCGTCACATAGCGCTCTTCCTTATGAATAGCTATAACCTCGGAACGGATGCGAACATCTACCGAAAAGCGATCATGAAAGCTTTGGGGCGTTTGCAGGGTTAGATCCGATTTATCTGTAATTTCGCCTCCAATATAATAGGGAAGGCCGCAATTGGCAAAGGAGATGTACTCCCCCCTCTCAAACAGAACGATTTCCACCTGTTCATCCAGCCTGCGAAGCCGCGCTGCGGCTGAAGCCCCTCCTGCAACACCGCCTACAATAACTACCTTTTTCATCCGCCTCAACCCTTTCCGAAACCTTTATATTCTTATGTTTATAGAATGATTATAGCATTCACTCCAATCTTATTCTGTGATATTGTCACCTTTTCAAGTCCTTTATAAAAAGCGAAAAGGCCGGAAAACCAACAAAGTTTATCCGGCCCAAAGGACTTAAGCTCTATTTAACAATAAAAGAATTAACTTATAAATTAATAATAATTCCGATTTTGGAAACAGCATTTCCTGTGCCTTTAAATGAAGGGCACATTATCAGCCTTGCTTATACAAGGCCACCTTCCGCTTGTCAAAGTAGGAAGCCAGCACTCTTTCCAGATCCAGCACATCCTTCATTTCATAAAAGCCCTTTTTGTCCTTCATAAAGCGTATGCCCCTCACTGCACCGGCCGCAAAGGCTTTACGGCTGAAGGATTCATGAACAATTTCAATTTTGTCGTTTTCCCCGGCAATCATAAGCTCGTGACGGCCCACAATACCTCCGGCTCTGACGGCATGAATGGGAATACTGTTGTTCACTTCCACTCCGGAGGCTTCCAGCCCCTTTTCAATTTCATCGGCTATTTTCAGGGCTGTTCCCGACGGCGAATCTTTTTTGAATTTGTGGTGGGCTTCGCTTATCTCAAAATCATACTCCGGCAGAATTCTTGCCGCAATATTGGTCAGAAGCATCATTACATTAACACCCAGCGTCACATTGGGAGCATACAGAATTCCCCCCGGAGTTTTTCTGCCCAGCACCATAAGGCGCATTAAGTCGGTTTTAGTAAAACCGGTGGTTCCAATTACGATGCTGACGCCCGCCTCGGTAATGGTGCGGATATTTTTCATGGTTGCCTTGGCATTTGAAAAATCAACGACAACATCCGGCTCATATTTTTCAATAACGGCTTTAATTTGACCTGAGGGATAAATCTTTGCGTCGGCTTCGGGCATTCCCAAATATTCGCCAACACTTTTTCCTGCCTTGCTGCTGTGGTCGGAACAAATCACCGCCACCAAACTCATATCGCGCTGTTCCAAAATAATACGCGCAATTTCAATGCCTGTTCTTCCAAAACCAATCAGGCAAACTTTCGTCATGTCACTCACTCCCATCTTTAATTCACTTGTTAAAAGCTATTGGAGACCATTTTGGAGGCGTGCCTCCAAGGACGAGCGCCTATGACTGAACCATATCTACCACCCTCTCTTCCAACGCTTACGAGATTAGCTGACGGATTCGGGTCGAAAGAGCTTAACCCTACCGGCATTTCGCCGGATTCACCCCATTGAATGGTTCTCCCGTTCCTTAACGGATT
>JAFADM010000562.1 GCA_023424865.1 Bacillota bacterium
CCGAACACCCCTTTTACCTCTTCCTCATTTAAAGGCGCTTTCACATACCACTCATTTGCCGGGACAAGGGTAAAGGCCTCGGTTTGAACGGCCCAAAGCTGTCCGTCGTGGAAACGGGTAAGCCCCACAGCCAAAGAATAGAAAGGCAGTGCCGTGTCATCGGATTTTATTTCAAAGGTAAAGCTGTGAGGCTTTCCCTGGGCCAGTGTAAAGAGCTGCTCCTCCGTGCCCTCCCAGCCCTTTGGAAGGTCCAGGGCCACCTTTCCGTCCCAAACCTCTCCTGAATGGTTTGTAAGCCTTACGGTTACGGTCTTTTTGCCGTTTCTTCCAATAGCCGGACCCATAGGCCCATAGTCAAGACACAGCTCCAACGCCGCGGGCTTTACAGAACCTTTGGGCAAAAGCCTTGTATCCGTGCTTACATCCTGATACCACAGCTTTTCCACCGTTTCGTCCGGTGCTGTTTCCCCAAAGTCGGGCAGGAGGGTGGGAAAATCGGCATGAACCGCAATCCCGGTGTTCCACGCAGCCAGTATCTGAATTCCTGCATTCATGGTACGGCGGGTTAGCTCATCCAAATTTGAGGGTGCCTTAAAGCCCTTTATGGGCGGGCTCACCACCACCCGGTCACCAACAGGCTTTACCCATTTTTCGGGCAGGCCCTCCGGGCCCAGAATCATTCCCAGAATAGCTCCCAGTGTGGCTACCGTACAATCCGTATCATAGCCGCAGTTAACGCTTTTCAGCATGGCATCCTCAAAGTCCTCCCCATAGAGCCAGCCTAAAATGGTAAAGGCAATATTTTGGGGAGCGTCGGTAAAATTATCCCTTCCATGATGCCTGAGAATAAGCTCCCTGGCCTCCGTCCAGGTTTTCCCCTCCCTGTGCCACCGAACAAGATCCTGTACGGCCTTTGCGGTACGGCAATTTTGAGGTATGTAGCGAAGGCCTGTTTCAATAAGCCTGTCTCTGTCCTTTTCCATAAAGACCGCGCTTTCAATGGCTGCAAAAAACATTTCGCCATAAACACCTTCGCCTCCGGCATGATCCACCGAGGCATCCTGCCAGGCAAACCGTGCCGCAACATGAGGGGCTCCGGGAGCCGTCATCCCCCAGATTTCCGATCGGATGGGGGATCCCATACAGTCAATGAAGGGGTTATTGAAGCTGCCTGCCACAGGAGGCACAAGACCTCTTCGCATATTGGTCAAAGCACAGCCGTATTCGTCAAAGGGAAAAAACACGTGATCCACCCAGGCCTGCCCCAGCTCCCTGCAGCCCAGAAAAGGGCCGTACTGCTCCAGAGCACTTAAGGATACCAGTTGGAGATCCAGGTCGTCATTTTCCAAGGGACCGTCCTTTAAAACGGGATAAAAGGTCAGATTTAAAAGCTCCTTGCGCCCCTCCACGGGAGCGCCCAGCGTACCGCCGATATTTTTTCCCAGCCATCCGCCGTATACCCCACGGTAATAATCCTTTTCATTCAAAACATAGCCGCTCATACAAGCACTTGATTTTACCTTCCAAGATGCTGCCTCGCCCGGGCTTGCAGCTCAACGGTAAAATCCTTCCTTTCCTAAAATCGTATTACGCCTGCTTTAAGAGGTCCTGCCAGCTACTGCCGAAGGACCCGACACCGACACTATAGCGTGTTTTGCCCTTAAACTGAATGTCTGAATTTAAACTCACCGGCCCTTTGGATCTTAAAAAAACACATGCTGCGGCAGACTTAATTTTTTAAACCCGTATACTCGTTTTTAATATAAAATCCTATATAATAATCTTGTAATGCCTTATAATAAACAGTCCCTCATCCGTTTTTGCGGTAAAAGGATATCTGATGACCTTCCTCTATTAAGCTGATGCAGCAAAGGAGTACAGGCTATGGAACCTGAATTGCTGTCCCTTTCCTATAAAAGCCGCTTGCAGGTTAAATGGGCGGGAGTGCTTCGCCCCTACAGGACCTTTTTCCAAAAGCAGCACTTTAACCCCAATTATGAGCTTATCGCCGTGTCGGGAGAACCCCTTCATCTTATAGTGGAGGAGGAAAAGAAAATTCTTCGCTCGGGGGATGTGCTTATCCTCTATCCCTGGCAGCGGCACAGGGGATGGAATCCGGAATCCGCCACAGGTGAATTCTACTGGGTACAGTTTACCGCAGATCCGCCCTTTTCTGCTCTTTCTTCCCAGGATGTAACAGCCTCCCGCCAAAAGCCGGGCATCCGGTTGATGCGTACCATGGCTGAGGAGGAGGAAGGGGTATTGCCTTTGGCCAGAAGTCTTCATTTTCCTTCTAAATTTAAGCTTCTATCCCAAATAGAACTCCTGGTTAATGAAATGACGCAAATGAAGGATAATTACCTTTATAAAAGCAATCTCCTTTTAGGAGGCATCCTGGAAATGCTGTCGGAGGAAACGCTGAAACATCTTGAAAGGGATACCCCTGAGGTCTCCCCATCCTTTTTACTCTTTCGCAGAGCCGTTTCCTTTCTGGATAATTTCTTTATGGAGGATATCGGCAAGGAGCTGTTGGAAAATCAATTTGAGCGAAGCTACGAATACCTGGGACAGGTATTTAAAAAGTATTCGGGTATAACTCTGCTGGACTATGTCCAGCAGCTCAGGGTGCAAAGAGCCTGCTACCTTCTTATGAATACAGAAAAAACCGTGAAAGCCGTGGGCGAAGAGGTGGGCTTTGAGGATGCCTTTCATTTCAGCAAGGTGTTCAAACGGTCAACAGGCTTCTCTCCGTCTCTCTACAGACTGAAACCATGGGAATAACCCGAGGAATCGTGCTGCTGAAATCCAGGGGTAATGCTGTTTAAACCAGGGTAATCGTGCTGCTGAAATCCGGGGAACAGTTCTTAAGTACCGGGGCGGGTCCAGGCTTCAAGCTTTTCCAAATACGCCATAGCCTCTGCCGTGGTGCTGCCGCACATCTCCCTGTCCGGCCGGAGATTATTGCATACCTGGGGCCGGTGGGGGCTGCCGAACAGCTTGCATAGATTATTCTCCGTAAGCTGTATGCAACGGATACCGGCAGGCTTTCCCGACTGCATTCCGGGAATAGGCGAGGAAAGCGATATGGCGATGCAGCACGCACCGCAGCCTGGGCGACAATCCATAAGTACCTCCCTTTTTTACCAACTTATAAGAAGCACGCTTTTGAGCTGCATTGTATCCGTATGTGTTAAAAAAGGCCTCGCCGGTTTTTGGGACCAACGAAGCCTTCATTTAACGTTTCTTACAAAGTGGACTTAAAAACCCTTCTCCCTGAGCCTGTAACCCAGAACCATGAGACTGTCGCTTAAGTGGACATTCTCAACTACCACATCCCCGCCTAAACGAATATCCGTAGGCGAAAAATTCCAGATTCCCTTTATACCCACTTCCGTTATACGGGTAACCGCATCATTAATACGGCGATTTGGAACAGTCAGCATGGCAATATCCACAGGATGTTCAATAACATACTTGTCCAAATCATCCATGTGAATAATTTCGATATCGTTAACCTTCTGGCCAACCTTTGAGTGATCCACATCAAAAATAGCCTGGATATCAAAGCCCCTTTTCTTAAAATTTTCATAATTAGCAAGGGCCGTACCCATATTGCCCGCTCCTACAATGATGCAGGAAAACCGCTTATCGGTTCCAAGAATTTTTCCAATCTCTTCATAAAGAGATTCCACATTATAGCCATAACCCTGCTGTCCAAATCCTCCGAAACAATTCAGATCCTGTCGGATCTGGGATGCGGTGATTCCCATGCGTTCACTGAGCTCCTTTGAGGAAATCCGTTTAATTTCAAGCTTTAATAGATCATACAAATAACGGAAATACCTCGGAAGCCTCCTTATGACCGCAATAGAAATTTTCTTTTCTTCCGACATCACGTCACCTAGCCTTACATTTATTAATGGATTTAATAGGCGAAAAGCCTTTTACTTAAATTATTTTAATACCACGCAACTATTATACCTTAATCGTGATTTTTTTGTCAAAAAATACTTATCAATCAAAAAAATACTTAAGAGCGTGATGGGGAGAGCTTTCTTTATACCGTAAGAGTGTGAGCATTCTTTATACCGTAAGAGAATGAATATTCTTTATACCGTAAGAGAATGAGCTTTCTTTTAAATCCGGACAGGTATTCCTTCTCCTTTGAGGTACCGTTTCAGATCCTCTATTTTCATTTCACCGAAATGAAACAGGGACGCAGCCAGAACCGCATCCGCTTTACCTTCCACAAGTGCCTGCTTAAAGTGGGGCATATTTCCAGCCCCGCCTGAGGCGATGACAGGTATTCCCACTGCTTCGGAAAGGGTACGGGTTAACTCAATATCGTAACCCGCTTTGGTTCCGTCGGCATCCATACTGGTAAGGAGTATTTCTCCCGCCCCCAGTTTTTCTGCCAAAACGGCCCACTCTACGGCATCCCTGCCGGTATTAACCCTGCCGCCATTTAAATAAACATCCCAGCCGCTTTGCCCCTGGCGCTTTCTGGCATCGATGGCCAGCACCACGCACTGGCTTCCAAAGCGCAGCGCAGCTTCAGTAATAAGCTCGGGGCGTTTAAGCGCTGCGGAATTAACGCCGATCTTGTCTGCACCGGCTCTTAATATCTGGTAAAAATCCTCCACGGTGCGGATTCCTCCCCCCACGGTAAAAGGGATAAAAACCTGCTCCGCAACCCTGGAGACCATATCCAGCATAATGCTCCGGGAATCGGAGGAGGCGGTGATATCCAGAAAAACCAGCTCGTCCGCACCGGCTTTATCATAGGCGGCGGCACAGGCTACCGGATCTCCCGCATCTACTAAATTTACAAAATTAACACCTTTTACCACTCTGCCTCCGTGAACGTCAAGACAGGGGATAACTCTTTTTGTCAGCATCCCATAACCTCCTCGAAACCCCGATAAAGCCTAAGAAATATCAGAGAACACTTTCCAGCGCTTCCTTCAAATCCACAGCACCTGTGTAAATGGCTTTGCCAATAATGGCGCCCTGTACTCCGATGCGCTTTAAATTCAATAGATCCAGAACACTTCCAACGCCGCCTGAAGCAATAACCTCCATGCTTACGGAAAGCACCATTTCCTCCATGGCACGAAGATTCGGCCCGGCCAGGGTTCCGTCGGTGGAGATGTCGGTAAAGATGATGGTTTTAACGCCTAAATGCTCCATGTTTTTCGCAAATTCAAGAGCAGTGTAGCTGCTTACTCTTTCCCAGCCCTCAATGGCCACAAGCCCATCCCGGGCATCAATACCTACTGCAATGTGCTTACCGTAGCGCAGAACGGCTTCGTCCACCAAATCGGGATCCTTAACAGCTGAGGTTCCCAGAATCACACGGGATGCCCCCATGTCCAAAACCTCTTCAATATCCTCAAGGGTACGAATTCCGCCGCCTACCTGCAACGGTATTTTTAGAGCGGAGGCCATGCTCTTTATAATCTTTCGGTTATCGCTTTTGTCGCCGCGGGCACCGTCAAGATCCACAACATGCATATACTGGGCGCCCTCGCTTTCCCATCTCCGGGCCATTTCAAGAGGGTCTTCCCCGAAAACCGTCATATCCAGGTAGCTGCCCTGAAAGAGCCGCACGCATTTTCCGCCTCGGATATCGACAGCAGGATACAGCATCATGATTCATATACCGCCTTAATAAAATTTTTAATAATATGATACCCCGTATCGCCGCTTTTTTCCGGATGGAATTGCACACCATGGACATTTTCCCGGGATATGGCGGCATCGAAGGCGATGCCGTGCCTGCACCGGGCCGATACTAACCCGGGGTCTTTCGCCTCCAGGTAGTAGGAATGGACAAAATACACATAGGGCTCAGGGGGAAGGTTGGCAAACAGAGGGCTTTGCCCCTGAAACTCCAGCCGATTCCATCCCATATGGGGTACTTTTATGCCGGGTGCCGGAGGAAAGCGCTTGATTTTCCCTTGAAAAACACATAGGCCCTCCACATCGTTTTCGTCAGGCCCATGCTCCTGGCTGGATTCAAAAAGCATCTGAAAGCCAAGACAAATTCCCAAAAAGGGCTTGCCCTTTTCAATGGAGGCTTTGGCCACCCGATCCATACCCTTGCGCTTTAAAGAAGCCATGCAGTCGCCAAAAGCACCAACTCCTGGCAGAACCACGCCGTCGGCCTTTTCAATAAGAGCTGCGTCATCGGTTACCATAACCTGGGCTCCGGCCCTTTCAAAGGTTCTTGTAACACTTCTTAAATTGCCGGCATCGTAATCTATGATTGCAATCATCACTCAAACTTCTTTCCTGTCAACCGTTCGTAAGCCTCCACATACTTGGCTGCCGTCTTGTCAATGACTTCCTTTGGAAGTGCGGGTGCGGGAGGCTTTTTATCCCAATCAAGAGTTTCCAGATATTCCCTCAAATATTGCTTGTCAAAGCTCTTTTGAGCCTGACCGGGAACATAAGCCGCAAGCTCCCAGAAACGGGAGGAATCCGGAGTAAACATTTCATCGGCGATGACCAGTTGGCCGTTTAAAAGGCCAAACTCAAACTTGGTATCAGCAAGGATAATTCCCTTGCTCAGGGCGTAGTCACTGGCCTTCTTATAAAGAGCGATGGTTTTTTCCTTTAATTCCAGAGCCAGGGCTTCCCCGATTTGTTCCTTTACAAATTCGTAGCTGACGTTAAGATCATGCCCTTCCTGGGCTTTGGTTGAGGGGGTGAACAAGGGCTCGGGCAGCCTGTCGGCCTGCTTAAGACCGGGAGGCAGTGGTATGCCGCTTATTTCACCTGTAGCCTTGTAATCCTTAAGGCCGGAGCCTTCCAAATAACCTCTTACAATACATTCAGCCTCTACCATCTTAACGCGATGGACCAGCATGGAACGGCCCTGGAGCTCCTCTTTAAATTTGGACAGGCCCAGTGGGTATTGGGAAACATCGGTGGTAATCACATGGTTTCCTATGATATCACTGCAGAAATTAAACCAGAACTCGGAAATGAGGTTCAGCACCTTGCCCTTATTGGGAATGAGATCCGGAAAGACAACATCAAAAGCCGAAATTCTGTCGGTAACCACCATAAGAAGCTTGTCGCTCCCTACCTCGTAAACATTTCTAACCTTTCCCTTGATAAAAACGGGAAGATCAATAAAATCGGTATCTCGA
>JAFADM010000570.1 GCA_023424865.1 Bacillota bacterium
GACATGACCGGAAAATCGAAGAGATTGAACGGACCCAGACCCAAATCCTTCTTGACCTAAACAGTAATATGAAAATACTCACCAAGCAACTCGAAATTGCAAACGGTGAAATAGCCGGTATCAAGCAGGATGTAAGAGAGCTTAAAGAGAAGCCTGTAAAGCGTTATGATACGGCGGTTACCGTGTTTATTACCGCCGTTGTAAGCGGGGCAATCGGTTACATTTTATCCCGCTTGCTGCCATGAAAGAGGTGATTAATCATGAAAATTAAACGGGGAGCCTACCCTGAAGAAAAAAACTGGCAGGAGTGGATTCGTTTTAAGTATAAAGACGGATCTCGAATCAGCCTGGTCTTTTTATGGCGGCTGGCCGCCCTTGCCCGGGATCATGGCCACACCATGACAAACCTTTTCGGCTACCGAAGCTCTTCCTCTCAGCAGGCACTTTATGAGGCCGATCTCAAAGCAAATGGGGGCAAGTCCACAGGCAAGGTGGCTGCGCCGGGGCTTAGCTGGCATGAATACGGGCTGGCTGTTGATCTTGACGGAGCCTACTGGAAAGCCATATCCGAAGCTCAGTGGATGCCCTATACCCGGATGAAACAAAACCTTACAAAATACGGCCTCATTCTGCCCCTCAACCGGGTGGACAGCCCTTCGGTTCAGGAGTGGTGGCATCTTCAGCCTATTGAGACCAATGGTGTTGCAGCGAGTCTGCGCAAAACCTTTTTGGATCCCGACGACATTTTGTATGAGGAGGAAAAAAATATGACGGTAAAAGAGTTCCAGGCTGTTCATGGTCTGTCTGCGGACGGTATTGTGGGCGAAAAAACAGCAGCCAAGGCCTTGGAAGAGCTTCAGGTTGTCAAGGAAATCCTCACTTCCCATCCGAGGGCTGTAATCCAGTCTCATTGCGGTTTCAGCGACCCTGACGGGATATGGGAGATCATCCGGACGCATAAATATCCGGACGCTCTTCTTAAGCAATGGGCCGACAGCTATTTTAAGTAAAAAGTAAACTTATCAAAATAAAATAAATAAAAAAAGCAAAAGAATTAAGAATTTCAAATGAAATAACTAAAAACTTAAGGGAATTTAAAAAACTATAAAAGGAAAACCCATAAGAAAAAAGCGATAAAGAAATAAATAATATCAAACAAAGTATTAATAAAAAATCTAAAGAAAGGAATGTATTGATGCTAATAACATCATACAAGCGTAAATATGGATACGTACAGCATTATTGCATGCATCGCCCTGGCAGTTATCCTGCTGATTATTATACCCGGCTATTTAGCTGCAACACGGCAGTGGAACAGGCTCCACGCCTATGCTCTGGAGCTTATTCTTAAAGCTGAAAAGACCATTCGGGGAAGTAAGCTGGGTAGCGAGCGCTTTGAGCAGGTAATGGCCTGGCTCTATGAAACCGTTATCCCAAAGCCTCTTAAATTCCTGTTCCCCCAAACCCTTGTCAGAAAAAAGCTTCAGGAGTGGTTTGAAAGTGTAAAGAGCTATCTGGAGCATTATGACAGGAAAGAAGCCGTATAAGGATGAGGCTCAATCATCTTCATAAGACCCCAAAGAGCCTCATCTCCGCCTTCAAAAAGTTGGCAGGGAAGCCCGGTCTCTCTTTTGATAATCTCCATTAAAAACGGATTGTTTGAGACGGCTCCTCCGCAAAAAAGGATCCGGGAGGGCTTATGATCCTTACAGAGGTCATTAAGGCTGCTTACGTAAGACCTTGCCTGATCCTCTAAAAAGGCAGTAAGCATGTTGCTTAAAGTAAAATTCTCAGAGGTTAAATGGCGAAGGCTTCCGCCCTCCGAAGCTTTTGATTGTGAGAAGAAATCCATGCTTGCCTCGAGCCCCTGACCCGAACCAGGACTAAACAAAGGGGAAAGCCTTTGCCACAGAGTATTCCTGTCCAGGCGGGACTTAAAAAGCTTTTCCCCGATTTCTTCCAAAAAGGAGACAACCACATCCCAGTTTCGACCCGAAGGAAGCTGTGATATAACTTCAAGATAAAGGCCGGGAGGATAGGGCCGGATTTCGTGAATGCCTGTGCTAAAGCGGTCAGCAACACGGATAAGCTGGCCTGCCGTGCCGATATTCATGACGACATCTCCCGTACCTGCCCCAATACCCAGAAGCATAGCCTGTTGATCCCCGAGATCCGGAAAAACTTCAAGCTTCCTGCCTTTATAGGTGTAAAAACCACAGGGCTCATACTCTTTCGTTACCTCAGGCAAAGTAAGGCCGCCAAGGCCTGCCCGTTCCCAAAGCTCATGTTGCCAATTACATGTTAAAAGGCTTGCCATGCCCAGAGGAGCGGCATTGGTCAGATGGCACCGGTTGACGCCTGTAAGCTGATAAATAAGATACGATCCAAGAGTGTAAACCGGGGTTCCAGCCGGGAAAGCCTGCCGGACATTTTGGGCATACAGGTTGCAAAAGGCTGAGGCGGGCTTTATGGGAAGGCCGGTATCGGCGTATTCCGAAGGGTTGTAAAGCCGGGCCAGGCTGTCAATGTAGCGCTGGTCCCCACCCGGTATCCGATCAACACAGCGGGTATCCTGCCAGGAAAGATAGGTGTCGCAACCGTTCAGTTTAACCACACAGCCATGCATTTGGGTTGAAAAGGCCATAGCCCTTATCTCCTTGAAACGCTCAAGATAGGAATCAATAAGCGTCTTTACAGCACTATAAATCTCCCCCGCATCTACCTCAAAGGCACCTGCGCAGGAAGGAACCCGTCTGTCCGGCATGGGCTTGCGAATCACATCCGTTACTTTGTTTGCATCTGCGTGGAGCAATCCTGCCTTTATGAAGCTGCTGCCCAAATCTATACCCAGTACAATCAAATGCATACCTCACCTTTTATTAAAATACTTCCATACCTCATCCACGTCAATGACGAAAATCACAAGAAAAAGCCAATTACACTTCTTCAGCAGTAGCCCTTAAACATTCCGGTTCTGTGCAAGCCCTTAAGCGTTCCATGGCAGTTTTTGCACCCGAGGCCAGCATGGAAAGCTCACTTCCTGCACTGAAAAAACGCATGCCTGCATTATACCCAAACCGTAAAAGCTTCTCGTCAGAGGTAATAATGCCGCTTGCTTTCCCACATTCACGGGCAGTATGTATAACACTCTGAACCGCTTCTAAAAACTTCGGGTGAGAATATTCTCCAAACAGGCCCATGCTCTGAGAAAGATCATTAGGACCGATAATAATGCTGTCCAGCCCTTCCAGCGAAGCGATACTGCCTGCAAGTCCAACCGCTTCCGGTGATTCAATTTGAACCAGTATAAGGTTTCTGGCGTTGGCCTGCGCCAGAAGACCACGCCCCCCACTCTTATTGTATCCCGTATGGGCGCGGAAGGTGGAGACCCCGCGGCAGCCCTCAGGGGCATAAAGGCATAAGTCGATTAAATCCTTTACCTGCTCGGGGCCGCCGGCATTGGCAAGAAGGATACCCCTGGCCCCCATATCCAGATATTTGGGTGCCAGAGCATAATTTCTGCTGTCCACCCGCACCAGAACGGGAAAATCATAGCCCTCTGCCACTGCAATAAGGTTTGCTGTCTGAGTAAGATCAAAATAACCGTGCTCGCAGTCTATCAGCATAAAATCATAATGGAGGCTGAAAAACAGCCGGGAAAGATTAGGGGTACTGAGCTCGGAGAGCATGAGACCCCTCACGGGATTCCCCTTTCTAAGCTCTTTTTTGATGTCCATGGCGTGCTCCTTTCAAAATTGACAATAACAAAGGGAGCCTGTTATGATGAGGGAGAATAAAGGGGAGGGATTCCTATGCTCGCCCTCGACAGGCAAAAGGCCATAGTGGAATACCTGAAAGCCAATCACTCGGCAACAGTTAATGCGCTTAGCCGCAAGTTTTTTATAAGCGAAACCTCCATCAGGAGGGACCTTACAAAACTGGAAAGGGCCGGATTTCTTAAAAAGACCCATGGCGGAGCCATTCTTTCCGAGGGGCATAACCATGTATTAGCCCTGGAAGCCCGGCAGAATGTTGAAAAGGACGAGAAGCTGGCCATAGCCCGCAAGGCCGCATCCCTTATAAAAAACGGAGATGTGGTATTTCTTGATTCCAGCAGCACGGTCCTGGCAATGGCTGATTTTTTAGGAGGCTTCAATCAATTAACCGTCATTACCCACGGCCTTAAGCTTGCAGATGCCCTAAGCCGTTTTCCCCATCTTAAGCTGTATCTTTTGGGCGGCCTTTTAAACCCCAGCCTTCACTCCTTAAACGGTGGGCTTACCCGAAAAAACCTGGAAGGCTTACATGCCGACAAAGTCTTTCTTTCGCCACGGGCTCTGGATATCCGGCGCGGCGCTTTTTGTGCCGACGAGGACGAGGCGGAGGTACGAAGGGCCATGCTGGACAGAAGCGGTCAAACCATTCTTTTATGCAGCCGGATAAAGCTGGGCACAACGGCGCCTTTTTTTCTTTGCTGCTTAAATGAAATTCATACTCTTGTTACTGACACACTCCCGGAGGAGGAATCTGAGCTTAAGGCCATTATTGAAAACGGGGTTACAGTGCTTTAAGTACAGAGCTTGCCGGGTTTTCGTATAACTCTTCCAACCAAGGCCCCTCTTGTATGTATCCGTCCCAGGAGAATATCCTCCTCCCTCAGGGAGGCCATAAGAATTTCACCGTCTTTGGACCTGTTACGGTCATAAGTGATGTAAATCATGCCGTCCTCGCCCTCGGCGGAGTCAGGATAGGATACCTCATGCCGTTCATCCAGAACAAAGCCCTCCGACCAGGATAACCCCTCGTCGTCAGAAAGAAAAGCTGTCATGAAGGAGCGGTTTTCAGGCCGTTCATGCAAAAGGCAGCCGTTTTTAACAAGGAGAATTCGCCCTGACCGGAGCCTGCGCAGATGAAACCGTGCCGGTACACTTTGAATCCTTGCTTCTAGAGGCTCCGTCCAGGTAGCACCCCTGTCATCTGAAAAGGCCTCCATCAATACCGTTTCCGTGCGGGCTATCATCCAGAGCCTGCCATCCTTCAACTGGACGCACATATGCTCATCAAACTGGGATTGGGGAAAAACCACCCCGCCTCTGCGGGTCCAGCTTTCACCCCTGTCGGAGGATACATAAAGATGGGCCATTCTCTCTGAGTCAAGCTGATGATAGCAATCGGAAAAGGGCTTGCTGATATACCTTCTGGTCCAAAGAGAAACCGGGAGGAGCCATTCGCCATTGTCCATGACAATGGGTTTATTCAAGGTGCAGCCATAGCTTATGTACCGGGGTTCTGTCCATACAAGCTTAGAGGAATCGGGGTCGTCGCACCGGATGAACCAGTTGGAACTGCGGCCGTCAAATTGCTCCAGGGATTGATTGAAAAAGAGCCAGAGGCGGTTTTCCGGATCAACCCATAATGTGCCCACAAGGGTGGATCGGTCACAGAGGAGAGTAGTGTCATGGGGATCAATAACA
Source organism: Bacillota bacterium (assembly GCA_023424865.1). Next base: position 5,475 of record JAFADM010000570.1, read on the forward strand.
AGAACAGGTTCTGTCCAGGTTACAGCGTCATCGTCACTGTAGGACAGGAGAAAAAAGGCCTTGGGGCTGTCGCCCCCGCCCACCCAGCAGACAAACTGGCGGCCCCCTTTTGTAATGGCATTGCCTATGGTCATGCCATAATTCAGGTTTTTCATCTTATAACGATCATCCGGCTGGTGATTAATAAAAGGAATAGCGTACCCTCTTTGAAGAAGGGTTTTAAACGTATCATTGACGTCCATCGTCTTTCCTCCTTATCTGGTCAAAAATCAATTAAGTTAATTCCTAATTGAACGGTTAAGTCCCCTCAGAGGATAAGCCCTTTTAAAGGGTTTGTGCACAGTACGATCCTATATTCTTGCGGCCTTTGCGTCAATCAGGGTGGTAAAAAATCAATATAAGCATCCATTGTACTGTAACTGAGCATAAATGGGCGTAAATAAGCATGATTGGTTATCCTCTCATGCCCATAGCTTCCTTATTTCTAAAAAAGCAAACGATAGGAACTGAAATAAGACAAAGAGTTGTCCTATTTCATTGCTATAATGATATAAGTTAGTTTGGTTAGGGAGGATAAACCATGGACTGGATTGTAAAAAGGGTTATTAATTTTGAAAAAGGGGGCTTGTTTGAGGATGGATACGCCCAGTTTGGCTTTCACGATTCAAAGGGCAGGCAATACGTCATTAATGCGGATAAGAACTGGATAGGCCTTATTGAAGAGAATAACAGCCTTGTCTGGTCCGCCGGGGATTCTACAGGGGTAAAAAGCCCCCGCCATTTTTCCGTTGATTTCAAGTATCCTGTTTATATTACGGATACACCGGAAGGAAAGCTTCTTGTATCAAGCTCCGAAAATAAGCGAATTTATGTGCTGGATCCTGAGAAGGGTACGGCAAAGGTGCTTATAGACGGTGAGTCAGAGGAGTTTACCGATTTAGGAAATTGTGTTTTGGATGCAGAAGGGAATATCTGGATAAATGAGGTCCGGGGATGCAGGCTGAGGAAGTTTTCTTCGGAGGGTAAGCCTCTTTTAGTTCTCGGCACAGGCCAGCCGGGATTTCAAAAGGAAGCCTGCTCTTTTGAGGAGGTTCAATTTAACTGGATCTTCGATATAAGGCCGGGACCTGACGGTAATATTTATGTACTGGACAGTAAAAATTACGCTGTGAGAATGGTGGACCTTTACCATCATAGGGTGGTCCCAATCGCGGGTACCGGAAAAAGCGGCTACACCGGGGACGGAGGAAAGGCTCTTGAGGCGACCTTTGGCAGTACTCCCGGCGAATATTTCGACGGGCCATGGTCCTTGTCGCTGGACGAGGCGGGCAATATCTTTGTGGGGGACACACAAAATCATGTCATACGCCGAATAGACCGTATAACCCGCACCATTACGACCATTGCCGGAAATTACGCCATCACACCCGGTCTTCGAAACGATCCCGGTACGGTGAACCCCATCAACTTAAATCTTCCCAGAATCTGCGGTATGGATTATTATAAAGGCAATCTTTTTATACCAGAATGGGATGGGGATCTTATTGTGCTTGCCCGCAAAACTTCTTGACTTTGCTATGACAGAGATGTGTCATGGCCAGTCACGTAAAGTCGGCTCAATAGCTGATGTGAAGTATATCAATCATGAGCCTGTCCATAAAGTAAAGGGGACTGGGAAGATCCACCCCCGCCTTATAAAGGATGGCAAGGAGAGCGCCAACAAGATAAATCCCCCCGGTAATGAGCAGCTCCTTACGCTTTCCCTTTCTTAGAAGAGAAGGAAAGTCAACAAAAGCGAGGAGGATAAGGGCCAGAACTAAATAGACCACTTAATTCACCTCCTCCGGTTTTTTCTTTAAGACCTTTGCTAGGATAAGCGTAATAAGGGGCAGCACAAATTCAAACAGTGACCAGACAAAGGGGACAACCCTTGCCGCAGATTCAGCGTGCTGCATGGTGGATTCGTAGGAGAGAAAGGCATAAACCATTATCCATATCCCCAGGGGCAGTACCAGTGTTTTATAGGCATTAAGGCCAAGCAGATGGGTTAAGGCTTGCACGGTAATATAGTAGAGCAAAGTAATTTTTGCAAAAAGAAAAATAATCAGCACCACCGCAAATAGGATTTCCAGTCGGCTGATGGATTCTGTCAGGCTGGCCATTCTCTGAGTTTCAAAAGAGGGAAGAGTAAAGAGAAAAAGACTGTCCCCTAAAACCGCCAGGTCTCTTACAACCACTGCCAGAAGGCTTAGGCCGCCGAGAGCGAAGCCTCCTAAATAATACCGGCCCGGTTTTTTCTCTTTTAGAGCGATATTGGGACTTATCATAAGAAAGACCATTATTTCGCCAAAGGGGATAGTGGAAACAATATGGGTACCCTGAATATAGCTTTTCAACGGCAGGCGCAGAACAGGAAGAAAATGGTCGAAATCCATGAGGTTGGAGGTAAGAAGCGTAGTAAGGCCAATAACCAGAATGGAAAATAAGGCAAAAAGAGTGCTATAGCGCGTAACCACCTGTATCCCGTTTCTTACCGCCCAGACACACACCAGAAGAAAGACGGAGAGTATAACAATTGAAGGCGTCTCAGGCATGATGGTTTGGTGGATGAAATCCCCTAAATCCCTTAAATTCAGGGAGGTAAGGGTAAGAAAGAACCATACGTAAAAAGCCGACAGAATTGAGCCGACAACAGGACCGTAGACCTTGCGGCTAATTTGAATGAGATTCATTCCCGGAAATTGGTTCATAAGTCCAATATAAATTAAGATAAAGGGAATGCACCCGGCAAAGCCCAGTAGCACAGCAAGCCAGGAGTCCTGCCGGGTTATACTGACAAAAAATGAGGTCAGCATGGCTGAGGCCTGAATATAACAGGCTATGGTAAATAGAAACTGCTTAGGTGATATTTTGCCGTTATCAAGGGAAATCATTGGTTTGGCTCCTTCATTTGCAGGGAGGTTGAGATATCTTCCGTATCCATTAATCGTAAGTTTATCGTAGGGTTTATTTTTATATTGGAGAAGGCCGTATCCCAGTCTTTATTAAGCATGTCCCATTCCTCCGGATATTTTTTACGATAGGCTTCACCAAATTGAAAAATGTCTGCACCATATTCCTGAGCTGCTTCAAGACTGTTCTGAATTGACTTGCTGATACTGGCTTGACTTTCTTCCATAATAAGCTCCGTAGCCTTTTTAATCGTCATCCCGTCAAATCCCATAATTTCTTCCAATACCATTTTTCCCTTGATATTAAGATTAATCACCAATTCACCTTTTTCGGTAATAGAGGGTGTAAACCCGGAACTGATATCAAAAAGCCGAAGGTTGGCAAAGCTGCTGTCCCGTGATACTTCTACACGTGATTTGGTAATCTTGCCCGTTATCCAGGTATATCCTGTAACCTGATCTCCGGAAAGCTGCCCTACCATTTTGTCTTTTTTAAAAACTGCCAGCTCGGAGATAGCCAGCAGTGTGGTTTCTCCTTTTTTTTCAACTTTCACGAGAGGCGCAACGGAGGCAGGGTTTTCACCCAGCATGCTATTGACAAAATCCAAAATTTTTATGCTTGCAAGGCTGAATTCACTGTTCTCATTACGCAGAAGCTTGGTCAAATAAATAGAGGAAACCGATTCGGGCTTTGTAGGCGTATTAAGGATTTCCTCCGCCTTTGAATCGGTTACAAGAAAGAAGACCTCGACTCGCATCTGATAATGGCGCATGAGCACATCCAAATAGGGGAGCACACCCTTTTGAGCCTGCTCCAGACCAAAAACCACCATTTGATTATGATGAAGAAAAAGCATGCGGCTGCTCTCCCTGTTCAGGCTCTCAATAGCGGACAGAATGCTTCTGGAGGTCGTCTTTAAGAGCCTGGAGGAGCTGTCCTGACTGGAATCATCCTGGCTTTGAGCGCCACTTTGGTGAGGCTCGGCTATTTGAGCCGTAAAGTTAATGGTATCGGGTGCATCGCCTGCATCAACGCCGATGCCTGTAACTATGGCAAGGGAATCCATCTCCTGCGTGTCCCAGCATCCGGAAGCCCAGAATGGAAAAGTTGTCAGAAATGCCAGCAGAATATATTTTTTTATTAGCTTTGAGCGGTTTCCCATCACTTCTTCCAGATAACTCCTTTAACATTAAGAAATTCAAATTCAGTCAGAACGCTATTGCCGTTTTTAAACATTTTCAGGATTCCTGTTTTCCCTGCTCCTTAACGGGGGGATTGGGCGGTACAAAGGGCTTCTTATTGGTTCTGTCCTCTCCGGAAAGGCGGGGCGAACGGCCGGAGGTACTCCAAAGGGGCATGCGTATAAAGCTGTCCTTCACATCCGTGGAAGGAATAACCGTGCTGAAATAATCCACACCAAAGGATTTTAAGGTTGCCAGGTGGACAAGGATGCCCAGAAAGCCCATGGCTATGCCAAAGCCCCCTAATACGGCAGAAAGAATGATTAACAGGATGCGAAGCAGAGATATGGTGTCGATGAGGGAAGGAATGATAAAGCCTGCTACTGCGGTAAAAGCCACGGCAATAACCATGGGAGCGCCGACAAGCCCTGCAGCCACTGCCGCGTCCCCCATAATCAGCGCGCCAACAATACTGATGGCCTGGCCCACGGGGCGAGGCATGCGAAGACCTGCCTCCCTTAATATTTCAAAGGAAAACACCATAATCAGGGCTTCGATGATTCCCGGAAAGGGTGTACCTTCACTGGCTCCGGCGAACCGAAGAAGCAGGGTAAGAGGAATGAGCTCTTGATGGAAGGTGGTAAAGGCAATATAAACCGGGACTGTGAAAATCGAAAAGATAAAGGCCAGAAGACGGACAATTCGTGTTATATTGGCATAAAGCGGCCTTGTATAATAATCCTCCGCCGTCTGGAAGCTTTCAATTAAAAGAAAGGGAGCCGTAAGCACAAAGGGGCTTCCCTCCACCACTATCGCCACGCGCCCGTCCAAAAGCTTTCCTGCCACCACATCCGGCTTTTCGCTGAAGCCCATTGTGGGGAAAAGGGAAAAAGGGTAATCCTCGATGTATTCCTCAATATAGCCCGAGTCCAGAATAATATCCACATCAAGCTTTGAAAGCCGTTCCTTTAAAAGCGTTACGGTTTCCTCTTTTGCCACCTTCTCCACGTATACCAGGCACACGCCGGTACGGGATTTTCTGCCTATGGTGAATTGCTCCATTTTAAGATGGGGATGTTTAATCCTGCGCCTCAGTAAAGAGGTGTTTGTAATAAGATCCTCTGTAAAACCCTCACGGGGGCCTCTTACCACCAGCTCGGTCTGGGGCTCCTCCACACCTCTTTTTTGGCCGCCCTTTGTATCAATAAGAAGGGCCCCCTTGGAACCATCAATGAGAAGGGCCGTATCTCCTGCCAGGCAGGCATTAATAATTGCATTTTTATCCCAGGCCTCTTGAATGCCGCCAATACACAAAACACCCTCCCGTAGTATCTGAAGCCACTGATCCGCTTTGCCCGGATGCAATGCCTGAGATTTTTGAGAGGAAAGAGGTGTAAGTATGCCTTCGGTTATGGTTTTTTTGTCTGCAAGACCGTCCACATAAACCAGAACGCAGCGAAAAGAACCCTCTTGTCCAAACCGGTACTCCTGCAGCTTCAAATCATCGCTTTTGGAGAGGGTTTCTTTTATGCCGCGAATATTCTCGTCCAGACTTGGGGACAGCTTTTCTGTCCGGGCTTCCCAGGAAGACTGCCAAGGCGTATGAAGGCTATTGTGATTGATGGCGTGAACCAATTTTCTGATAAGTGAACTAAATGCCAAGGGTACCGCCTCCTAATTCCCATTGTTATTATTACGCTTTTGGATAACACAACCATCCTAGTATGGGGAAATGGCGGCTTTTTATGCGGATTTGGCACAGTCTGCACAAGGTTTGCAATGCTTAAGGGAAAGGGCTATGATAGAGAGAGATTAAGCAAAGGGGATGAAGGAAATGCTGCAAAAAAGTGAGAAAATGCCCGCTCTTTTTGTGGGCCACGGCTCGCCCATGAACGCCATAGAGGATAATTCGTTTACAAAAACCTGGGAAGAACTAGCCCGAAGGATTCCCAGGCCCAAGGCTATCCTGTCCGTTTCGGCCCACTGGTATACCAAGGGAAGCCGAGTGTCGGACGAGGCGCAGCCCAAAACCATTTATGACATGTATGGCTTTCCGGAAGCTCTTTATAAAGTTGCGTACCCAGCCAACGGCGCACCGGAGCTGGCACACAAAACAAAGGCCCTTATTTCAGGGGAAGTTGACATTGATAATACCTGGGGCTTGGATCACGGCACCTGGTCGGTGCTTGTACGTATGTATCCCCAAGCGGATATTCCCGTTTATCAGCTCAGTGTGGACAAAAGCGCGGGAGCGGAAGTGCATTACAGGCTTGGCCAGGAAGTGGCATCCTTAAGAGAACAGGGGGTGTTGGTTTTTGGCAGCGGTAATGTCGTTCACAACCTGTCCAGAATTTCCTGGGACATGGAGGGGGGCTACCCCTGGGCGGAGGAATTTGATGCCTATATCCGGGACCGGATTGAGAAAAGACAATTTGAGGACGTTATTCATTATGAAAGGGCGGGGGAATGCGCCAGGCAGTCTTTTTATATGCCGGATCATTTCTATCCTCTTCTTTATGTGCTGGGCGCATCCGACGAAAAGGACAAACTCAGTGTGTTCAACGCCTCCTGTGTAATGGGGTCTCTGTCCATGACCGGCTATTTGTTTGAAGCTTGACGGCTTTTTCAAATATCACTGATTAAACGAAATTCATAGCCTTCTTCCTCCAGTATTTGAAGCATTTCATCCAGATTTTCGGTAACTGATGAGGATACGGCGTGAAGCAGGGCTATGGCTCCGTTATGGTGATAGTTTTTAAAAAGGGAGACGGTTTCTTCTTTCGTGGGTTGCTTGCTTAAATTCCAGTCATTTGGCAGCGCAATGCTCCAGAAAATCGTTTTGTAGCCCAGAGCCTGCGTGGCCTTTAAGGAGGCTTCACTATAGTCGCCCTTTGGAGGTCGGACACACTTGTGCATTTCAAGGCCGGTAACCTCCGTATAGGCCTTTTCAACACCTGAGAGCTCTTCTTTGATTTTCTCGTCGGATAAAAGATACAGGGATGGGTGAGTGACTGTGTGATTTAAAACCAGATGCCCCTCGTCCACCATTCGACGGACCAGATCCGGATTCTTTGTGATAAAGCTTTTGGTAGCAAAAAAGGACGCTTTTACGCCATGGTTAAGCAGCGTATCTAATATAGAGGGAGTATATCCGTTTTCGTAGCCTTCGTCAAAGGTCAGGTAAAAGACCTTTTGTTCTGTATTGTAAACATAATAGCCGTCATATTTTTCCAAAAGCTTGCTGGCGGAGGAAGGTATGCCCGACGGCTTATGGGTGTTATTGCGCTGATAGTACCAGCTTTGTCCCTTGGGGGCAGGGCTTGCCTGGGGAGTGGGGGCTGGTGAAGAAGTCTCCTTGGCGGGAGGCGCAGAAGGTGTTGAAGTCGATGAAGGCGGCAAGGCCGTTGGCTCGGGGGTAGCCTGCGCCGAAGGCGACGGAGTCACGGGGGGCTCTTCCGTCCCGGGATTTTGAGGAGAAGGCGTTCCAGGCAAAGGGGTGGCCGTTGCCGCAGGCGGCGTTTCTTCCGTAGGTTCAAACGTGTTTGAGGGTAAAGGGGTAGACGTAGCGCGGGATACGGCCCAATAAGATCTAAAAGCACTGCTTTGGGTGCCCGCAAAAAGGAGTAGAATAAACGCAGATAGAAGACTTAATAAAATAATCAATCTTTTTTTTACAAACATTACTTTATCATCCTTATTTGTATATAATCTAATTGCTGTTCGCCTTTAAAATAACATGTTTTATTTTGCATTACAAATGAAATAACTGCAAGATTTGAAAATGCAGCCCTATTAATAAGACGAAGAAAACCGGCTGCCGTTTAAAAAATAAGTAATTATTTCGAATATTTTGACGAAAAAGGCCTCCGAAGTCCCTGGATGGGGAGCTTGGGAGGCCTTTTTTTACTTAGAGCCTTAATCGCAGCAGTATTTTTGGTAAGACTCTTGGGCGATGTATTACTTTTGGGCATACCATTCGTTAATGGTGTTAATAATTTTATCGGCGCCTTTTATGTTCATTTCTGCCACATAAGCATCGAATTCATCCAGGCTTCTGGCTCCCGCAATAAATTTGACGGCCTGCTCTATGGCATAGTCATTAACAATTTTCATTTCGGCGGAAATGCTTTCAAAGGAAGGCGCAAAGGCCAGTGGATTGACTACCTGATAGTCGTAGGCGGCTTTGACGATGCTTTCGAAAATAACGGTATATTCGGCGGTTTTACGTGTCCGTACCGTCCAAAGGGGAAAATAGCTGTCGCCGTCCTGAATAGGGAAGAAATTGCTCAAATTGCCCCGGTTTTCGTCAAAGGCGGGGATAATGGGAATTTCTTTTCCGTCCACCATCTTATAGTCGATCCCTTCCACACCGTGGATCATGCTTTTAAAGGCGGCGGGCTCCAGATAGTTGTCTATAAACTGCAGCACATCCGCAGCCTTGTCACTGCCGGAGGGCAGGATGCCAATCATAAAAAGCCCTTTTTGCGTGGTGGTTCTTTGTACTCCGTCCGCAGCCCTGAAGGGCTCGGCAGCCTGGAAATAGACTCCGTCCTTGCCCTCCGAGGTCATTTTAGCCTGATAGTCCCTGGCAGGGTCCACCCAGCCGCTGTAGTAGGCCACCTTGCCCGCAGCAATTTTTTCCATAAAGGAGGAAGAGCTTAAAATAGGGTAGTCAGGATCCAGAAGCCCTTCGGTATAAAGGCTTTTCATGTAGCTCAGGTATTCCTTGTAATCAGGTGTGAGGCGTGTGTCCACCAAAGCTCCGTTTCTGTCCTCATAGCTGTAGATAAATCCGAAAAACTGTGAAATGGTGCTGTTGATGGCGCCGGGCATAGCCGAAAAGGGAATCAGATCCTTGCCCATATTTCCGGGATCCTTTTCCTTTAAGGTTTTCAGTACGGTGTAAAGCTCCTCTTTGGTAGCAGGAACGCTGAGCCCCAAAGCGTCAAGCCAATCTTTTCTGAACATATTGTTTTCCATGGGTATGGGCAGACCCGTGCTGGAAATGGCATAGATTCTGCCATCCACCGTGACGGCCTCCTTACCAAGAGGATCGATTCCATTGAGATTGGAATAATTGGGAAGGAGATCCGTGATGTCGGCAATGAGTCCTTTTTTGGCATAGGTGATATAAGCGCTTTTGGACTGATCGTCCGTTCCCATTTTGATGTAGTCGTAATCCACATCCCCGGAGGCGAAAATGAGATTCAGCTTGTCAAGGGCGCCCTGCTGGGGTAGAAGATCGATTTGAAGATCGTAGCCTGTTCCTTCCTCGAGAACCTTAACCGAATTGTCCGTATTAGGATCCTTGTCGGTATAGCTGTTTAAGATGCGAAGAGTTACCTTGGGCTTTTCCGTTGCCTCTGAGGTCTGGGAGGGAGCGGAGGACGAGGGGGAATTGGAGGGATTGGTTCCCGAAGGAACCCTATCGGTGCCGCAGGCCGCTGCGGGCAGGGCCAGGCCCAGAGCCAAAACAAGAGCAAGAACACGTTTCATAATTTTTATCACTCCTCTTTTTTCTCCATTGTAACCTGAATCCTCAGCCTTGGAAGGATGCAAAGTTATGGTCTTGGTATGACAAAATCACCATAATGGGCGTTTTGTATTTTATCTTTTTGTGAATTGTTATAAGGTTAAGTCACAAAACCAAACCAAGGAAGGATAGGATGGACTATGAAAAAAAGACCATTGGGTGAGGCGTCCGCAGGCACCCGTCTTCGAAAGGATCTGGACCTGTACCTGATGCTGCTTGTGGGGCTTGCGTTGCTCATTGTATTCAAGTATGTCCCTATGGCGGGCATACTTATTGCGTTTAAGGACTTTGACATTTTTGAGGGCTTTTCCCAAAGCCCCTGGGTGGGCATTGCCAATTTCAGGGAGCTTTTTAATACAGGAGAGTTTTTGCAGGTTATGAAAAATACCCTTCTTATCAGCCTGTACAAAATCATCTTCTTTTTTCCCATGCCCATTATTCTGGCGCTCTGCCTCAATGAAATTACGGCCCTCAGGTACAAGCGAACCCTGCAGACCATTGTGTATCTTCCCCACTTTATTTCCTGGGTTGTGGTGTCCGGTGTCGTCTTTGATCTCCTCTCCTCATCCGGTATGATTAACAATCTGATTTATATACTTGGAGGGGAAAGGGTGCGGTTTTTAATGGATCCGTCCCTGTTCCGATCTCTTGTGGTTGCCAGTGCCACCTGGAAAGAGGTAGGCTACAGCGCGATTGTTTACCTGGCCGGTATTGCCTCCATTGATCCGTCCCTCTATGAGGCGGCGGTTATGGACGGTGCGGGCAAGGCAAAGCAAATCCGGTACATAACCCTGCCGGGCCTTAAGCCCATTATCGTCATCATGCTTCTTTTAAGAGTGGGCACCATCATGGACGCGGGAAGCGAACAGATTATGGCCCTTTATAACCCTACGGTATACGAAACAGGAGACGTTATCAATACCTTTACCTACAGGCTGGGCCTCACAAACATGCGCTATTCCTTCGCTTCCGCCGCAGGGCTTTTTAACTCCGTCATATCCTTCCTGCTTGTGGCAGCTTCCAACGCCTTCTGCCGCAGAGTGTTCAAACGGAGCCTCTGGTAAGCCCCAGCCTGTGGCTAAACCAAAACAGAAAGGAAACAAATCGAATGAAAATAAAAGCGTCAAGGAAAGATAAGGGCTTTCAGCTTGCAAGCACTTTATTGGTAACCCTTTTGGCCATAAGCATTATTATACCCTTTATGAATATCATAGCAAAGGCCTTCAGCGGATATAACGCTGTGGTAGCGGGGGAGGTAGGGCTCCTGCCTGTGGATTTTCACTGGTCCTCCATGATTTATGTGTTAACGAATAGACAATTTACAACATCCTTTCTTGTCTCTGCCCAGGTGACACTTATGGGCACCTTCCTTTCCCTCTTTGCCTCGGGTATATCGGCCTACGCCCTTTCCAAAAAGCGCCTTATGGGCAGAAGCTTTTTTATCGCCCTTTTTGTCTTTACCATGATGTTTTCGGGAGGTATGATTCCCAATTACATGCTTATGAAAAATCTCGGCCTTTTGAATTCCGTATGGTCCCTTTTTCTTCCCGGGGCTATAAGCGTGTACAATATGCTCATCCTGAAAAGCAATTTTGAGGGGGTGCCTGAAGCTTTAGAGGAATCGGCCACCCTAGACGGTGCCTCCAATATGACCATCTTTTTAAGGATATACCTGCCCGTGTCCCTGCCCTCCCTGGCGGCCGTGTCCCTTTTTCTGGCCGTAGGCTACTGGAATGAATACTGGAGCGCTCTGCTCTATATTACAAAGAACCAGTATAAGCCCCTTCAGCTTTATATGCTGGATATCATCCAAAATGTCATGGATCCGCTCAATAGCGTGGACAGCGGCACCGATACCCGCTACGCTCCGGAAAGCGTCCGTGCGGCTACCATTATTGCTTCCACCGTGCCCATCCTTCTCATTTATCCTTTTCTGCAAAGGTATTTTGTCAAGGGCGTGCTGGTAGGCTCCGTCAAGGAGTAAGCCTGTTTGAATAAGTGAATTGAAAGGGAGATTCCTATGAAAAGGATAAAGGAAAGCTATGATTTTTGTGTTGTGGGAGGCGGGGTGGCCGGGGTGTGCTGTGCTCTTGCGGCAGCGAGAAACGGCGCCAGAACCGCGCTTGTTCAGGACAGGCCTGTCCTGGGCGGCAATTCCTCCAGCGAGGTGGGCGTAGGCCCTATAGGAAGCCAGTATTACAACGCCTTTACCATGGAGACGGGAATTGTGGGAGAGCTTCTTCTTGCAGACCGGACCCGGAACCACGCCGGCCTTCAGGATGCGGCCAGAACCAACAGCGTATATGATTTGACCCTGTACGATAAATGCCGGGAAGAAAAAAACCTGACGCTTCACTTAAATACGACGGCTTATGAGGTAATCACCGAGAACGATAAAATCACGTCCCTTTTGTGCCGGCGTCCCGGAGGCACTCCGGATCTTTTTATTGAAGCCCGGCAGTTTGCCGACTGTACAGGGGACGGCTCCGTGGCATTAGGCGCGGGTGCTCACTGGGATTACGGCAGGGAAAGCCGGGAGGAATTTGGGGAGGGGCTGGCCGTGGCTCAGAGAGATGAGGGGGTCATGGGCTCCAGTATAGTTCTTCTGGCCAGAAATATGGGCCGCAAAACGGTCTTTACACCGCCGTCCTTTGCAAGAGCCTATAACGATGACAGCTTTGGCTATCTTCGGGGGCCCTTCATCCCATCGGGGGAGGCTTTCACCTACTCAGGCTGGTTTGAGATAGGCCTTCCCTATCATACCGTCCATGACAGCCAGCTCATTTATGAGGATCTTTTGAGCCATGTTTTCGGCGTCTGGGATTATATAAAGAACAAAAAATACATAAAGGAATCCGAGAACTATGCGCTGGACTGGGTCTCTCCGGTTTTAGGCAAGCGGGAAAGCCGCAGGTTCCTGGGGGACTACAGGCTTACGGTTAACGATTGCCTCCGGGATCAGAGCTTCTATGACGCCGTAAGCTTTGGCGGATGGTTTGTGGATGAGCATACCGGGCTTTATGCCGGGGATATGCCCCCTGTTATGGGCATCCGGGACGCTATTTATGAAAATTACACATTGGTTGCTCCCTACACGGTACCCTTACGCTGCCTGTACAGCCGGAATATTGAAAATTTATGGTTTGCGGGGCGAAATATCAGCGTAACCCACCTGGCCCTGTGCTCCTTAAGGGTGCAGGCGACCCTTGGCCTAATCGGCCAGGCGGCGGGAACCGCGGCAGCCTATAGCCTGGCAAGAGGGCTTACCCCACGCCGGACGGCTGAGCCGGATCAGGTGGAGCCCTTGCGCCAGCTTCTTATAAAAGATGGGGTCTTTATTCCCAACTGTATGAACCGGGAGCCGGAGGATCTGGCGCGAACAGCCGGGCTTAAAGCGGATTCGGCCCTGCTTTTCACGGAAATGGCGCCCTCCGGACAAAAGGAAGCCCTTAACCTGGACAGAGCCCAGATTTTTCCTCTAAATGGCTGGGTTGAGGCCATTGACGTCTTTGTGGAAAGGAGTAAGATGGAGGGAGGGCCTTTGAAATTCAGGCTTGAAAGTGTAAAAACCCTCTGGCAGCAGGAGAATGGACAGATTTTACTTGAGGGTGAGCTGGACGTACCGGGGGAATTTAAGGGCTATGCATCCCTTCATGTGGGCCAGAACCTTGAAAAGGGGCTTTACAGGCTCATTCTAAAAGCTCATGAGCAAGTGGCATGGTACCGGGCTCAAAATCAGCCTGGAGGCACCCAGGCCCAATACCTGTTTGCCAATCCGGAGGATAAGGTTATACACGGACGGGTTATTCCGTCATACAGGAAGTATAATCAGAAATCCAGGGATATGTTCAGCCACAGCCTGAAAATCCGTCCTGCCCAGAATGTCTACGGCATTGAAAATGTTGCCGGAGGCAGAGCCTGGCCTTATGAAGGGCCTAATCTGTGGATGACGGACAGCCAAAAGCCCTGGATAGAGATAAGCCTTGACAGGGAGCGGGAGGTTTCCCGGGTCATTCTTTACCGGGATGTGGACCTGAATTGCTCACACAGCCGTATGGAGGGCTTCTGGCGCCCCCAATCCTGTCCCAATGCGTTTAAGATTTATGGTGAAACGCAGGAGGGTGAAATTCTTTTGTACACCTTCCAGGGTGACCCGTGCCATAAAACGGAATGCCGGTTCCGGTCCACACGGACCAATAAGCTTATCCTTCGTTTTGACAACGAAGCCCGGTATACCCTGGGCCTTTATGAAATCCGCGTTTATTAACAGCAGGAGGGAAAACAGCCATGGCCACCGTATTGATTTGCGACGACGATAAGCTCATCCGAAACGGAGTAGCGGCCTTTCTTACGGAATTGGGCCTTTGCAGTGTTGTGGAGGCCAGAAACGGGACTGAAGGGCTGGCCCTTTTCAGGCAGTTTTCCCCTGAGGTGATTGTCACCGACATCCATATGCCCGATCTGGACGGCATCTCCATGGTCCGTCGGATACGGGAGGAGGGAGCCCAGACAAAAATCATTATTCTAACAGGCTATGCGGAGCTGGACTATTTAAAAGCGGCTTTTAAAAACGATGTGATTGATTTCCTTATAAAGCCTGTGGACCCGGAGGAAATGGGGCAGGCCGTAAAAAAAGCCCTTCGGAAACAGGCGGATGAGGAAAACTTTAAAAACCATCTTCTCAGCCTCAGGCATAAGGTCCTTACCACCCTTCCTTCCTACAGGGAAAACTATTTTACGGCTTTGGTAACGGATCCTGCGGTGGATACTACCCGGCTGGCTCAGAAAATGGAGTTTATGGAGCTTCCCTTTAATGTGGATGACGAGTACCTGGCCTTCTGTGTGCGCATTTCCGATGAAAAGGGGTTTTCTTCTGAAATGGAGGCGGAGCTTTTCAAGCTCATGGTAGTGAATGTCATGCAGGAGCTTGTGGACAGAAAACACAGGGGGTATGTCTTCTCCCTTGAAAAAAACAAATATGCAGGGGTGCTTTCCACAGGCGAAAGCACTTGCCCCGAGGATTTTTCCACACTTTTTTCTGAAATTAGAACCACCCTTCCCGAATACCTCAAGTGCCAGTGCGCCGTTGGCGTGGGGCCTTTTGTGGTGGGGCTTCAGAATACCGGCGAATCCTTTATGTATGCCGCTCAATCCCTTAACCGGCAATTTCTCCATGGCTACAACACGGTTTTTTACAGTGAAACCCTGCGTCAGGAGGAAGGAACGGTAAAGCCGCCTCAGGGCGAGCTTATTGAAAGGCTGATCCGGTCCCTGTGGCAGGAGGACAGGAAGGACGCCGCCGGTGCATCAGAGGCTCTTTTTAAGGAAGTGAGGGCCGGAGGGCCTTACGATATTAAAAGCATACACAGCTATTTTCACCTGCTTTTCATGGAGCTTTACGACGGTTTTTTAAAAAAACTGGGGCTTCCTGTTATGGAGCTGGTTTCCAACTTTACGGAGGGCCTCCGGATGTGTGAAAACCTCCTTCAGCTGGAGGCCTTTTTCCTTGCCCGTATAAACCAGTACATTGATTTTAAAAATGCCAGAAGCAGCGGCGAAAATCAGGTGGTAGCCCAGTTAAAGAGCATTATTCACGCCGAATACGATCAGGACCTGACAATCAACGCTCTGTCACGGCGTGTTTTTCTTTCAGTAAATTATCTTTGCCTCCTTTTCAAAAAGGAGATGAATATGACCATTAACGATTACCTTACCCGATACCGGATGGAAAAGGCCAGGGAGCTTTTAACGGAGGGTAAGCACAAATTAAGTGAAATTGCGGGGCTGGTTGGCTATCAGGATCAGAAATATTTCAGTAAAATCTTTAAGAAGGTAACGGGGATGAATCCCTCCGAATTAATGAAATAAGCGATTGCCGTCCAGAAGCGCCTGAAAGGTGAAGCAAAAAGGAGTTGGCCCATGAAGGTTTTGCCCGGAGTCCCAAAATGCATCTTGAAAGTGTATGCCAGGCTTAAAATCAAAACCAAAATGACTCTGAGCTTTGCTTTAATTATTTTGCTCTGCAGTGTTTTTACCTTGCTTATCTTTTTTCATTACAACACAAAGATTGTATCGGAAAACGCTATCCGCAACTTTTACGAGGTGCTCAAGCAATGCTCCTTCAACATGGACAGCCTCTTTTTATCCGCCGAAGCTGCCATTAAGGGCTATCAGTACAACGATACCCTTATGACCATTTTCAATAAGGTAGAGGAGTGCAGCCTGTCCGAGCAGCTGGATGATTACAAGGAGCTTTCCCAGATCCGCTTCATGAATACGGCCAACTACCATCTGAGCCATATCCGGTTTTATTTTACTACCGACGCCATTTATACAAGGGAAAAGACCGGCTTTGCAAAGCTTGAGGATATTGAGGAAAAGCCCTGGTATTCCCGGCTGACCTTCATGGAGGGCGCCCCGTTGTGGGTGCTGGATGAAAACGCTGAGATTCTTTGCGTCCGGGAGGTCCGCAATTATGTTGCCACGGCGGAGGTTCTGGGTGCCATTGAGATTGCCGTAAAACAGGAGAATATTCTGTCTGCCCTGGAAAGTATCATTACGCTTGCCGGGGGAAGCGCCTTCCTTTACGACGATCAGATGACCCTGGCCGTTAAGGCCGGGGAGTATCCGGGAGATCCTGAGGCGCTTTTAAATGCGGATTACAGGATTTTAAACGGTATGGAATACTCCAGGCAACAGGAGGTCTATGCTGTTAAGGCCAAACTTTCAAACAACTGGACGCTTCTTGCCGCCCTGCCGCTTAAAACTGTGGATGATAAGGTCTACTCCCTTTTTCTAAATATTGTACTGTTCAGCATCGCTGCCCTGGCATTGGGCTTTCTCCTGTCCTTTCTTCTCTCCTGGAGCCTGTCGTCACGCATTGGCCGCCTGATTCGTTTTATGGAAAAGGCGGATATCTACTCCGACAATTATGTGGATGATAAGCACTATAATGACGAAATTACGGTGATTGAAAAAAGCTTTAATGCCAAGCTCAAAACCATAAGGGAGCTGGTCGCGGAAAACGACGAGGTACATAAAAAGAAAGCAAAAGCCGATTTTGATGTCCTCCAGGAGCAGATTAACCCCCATTTTCTTTATAATTGCATCGACAGCATCAACTGGATGGCCGCAAGCCTTAAAGCCTACGACATTGCCAGGATGTCCCGCCTTTTGGGCCGGTTTTACCGCATGGTATTGAACAGCGGACGGCAGAATGTCCTTCTTAAGGATGAGCTGGAACATGTAAAGGTTTATCTGGAACTCATGGAAATGCGTATGGATCTTCCCCTGGTGGTGGTTTACGACATTGATGAAACGCTCCTTGGCAGAGAGATCATCAAGCTTATTTTGCAGCCGGTGGTAGAAAACGCCATTATTCACGGCTTGCTTATTCCAAGAGAGGAGCCCGGAAGACTCCTTGTCCGGATTCTGAAAGCGCAGAATGAGAGCCTTATGATAACGGTTGAAGATAATGGGGCGGGCATGGACGAAGCCACTCTGGAGCGGCTCCGCCGCACCCTTTCCGGCGAAGAAGAAGGAGGCTTTGGCCTTCGCAATGTAAATCAGAGAATCAGGCTCTATTACGGAAATCAATATGGAGTCACCCTTGAAAGCACGGTGGGAAAGGGAACTCGTGTGACACTTACCCTGCCGGTTTAATCCGGGTGTGCTTCCAGTTAGTGTGAGCTGCCATCTGCCGCAAAAGCTTTGGTAAAGGAGGGGCCGGGGGACCAGAAGAACGCGTTGAGGTACATGTAAAGCTTTCCATATGGCTTTTAAGCTTATCGCCGTCCAGGATTACCACAAGGGTTGCCTGGGCGTTTTTTATAATATCCGTAGGTCATTATTTTGTTGATTTCACCACAAAAATGTATAACTATACTCGATTATTCGTTTTCCAGTCAGATCTTTGTTATACTAGAACTAAATGAATCCGGTTTTAGGGGGATAAGCATGAGTTTTAAAGGATTTACCAAGGAAGCCCTTCGGTTTCTTTTTGAAAACAAGCTAAATAACAGTAAGGAATGGTATGACGACCATAAGGCAGATTATAAGAATTTTGTCTATAACCCTTTTGTTGAGTTAGTGGAGGAGCTTTCTCCCGCAATGAAGGAAATTGACGAAAGCTTTATTACCGTCCCCTCCAAGATTATATCCAGAGTACGCAGAGATACGCGTTTTACGAAGGATAAGAGCCTTTACAGGGATAATGTGTGGATTGTTTTTTTAAGAGACAAGAGCCGCATGGCCACCTCTGCCTGCTACTGGTTTGAGTTGGGACAGAAGGGAACCAGCTATGGCGTAGGCTATTATGGCGCCGAGACCTCGGATATGGCGGCCATGAGAGAATTAATACTGGAAAATCATCCGGCCTTCCAAAGCGCTCAGGCTTGCTACGAGAGGCAAAGCCTTTTCACTCTGGGCGGGGAAAGCTACAAAAGAAGCCGTTACCCGGAAAAACCGGAGACTCTGAGACAATGGCTGGATAAAAAAAATATCTATTTCGAAGCGGTGCAGCCCCATTTTGATCTGGCTTATTCAAAGGACCTGCCTCAAATACTTAAGCGTGATTTCGAGGTGCTCAAGCCCGTTTATGATTTCCTTCTGGCTTGCGGCGCCCGCTCAGGAGCAGAAACGGTTAAATAAGTAAATGAATTGCTGAATCCGCGGGAAATATTTCCATAAGATACTCCGGCAGGGTTAACCTGCCGGCTCTTTTTTTTGATTTTCTTAAGGCATGCCCAAGCGCTGTGCTGAAAAGGACAAAAGGATTTTCAGCTGTTGGCGGACTTTGTTTTGCGGAAAAAATCAAGTGACGCCGGACACTTTCTTTTTTATTATAAAGGGAAGGAAAAGTAAGCAGGGCATACAAAATATGACCTCTTGGATAATATGAATTGTTACCATAAGATTGTTTTTATTTGCACAAGTTCCCTGTATGTTAAATGTAGG
>JAFADM010000024.1 GCA_023424865.1 Bacillota bacterium
ATTTAGTTGAGGATTTGTTTGCCGAAAGGCGTACACCCGAAGATTTTGCTAAGGAGATGCAAAAAATGAATGAGGGTTTAACAAGTGAAAGCGGAAACGGAAACTGGAAGCTGGTCTGGCAGGATGAATTTGACGGGGAAAACGGTTCCCTGCCTGATCCGGAAAAATGGGTTATGGAGATTGGCAATAATAACGGCTGGGGCAATCAGGAGCTCCAGTACTATACGTCGGAGCCTGCAAACTGCAGGCAGGAAGACGGTATGCTCATCATTGAAGCACTTAAGGAGGAGCGGGAAGGCTTCGACTACACCTCGGCTCGTATTAAAACCCAGGGCTTATTCGATTTCCAGTATGGAAAGGTCGAAATGCGTGCCAGGCTTCCCTATGGTCAGGGCATATGGCCCGCCTTCTGGATGCTGGGCAGCTCCATAAAGGAAGTAGGATGGCCTCAATGCGGAGAAATTGACATTATGGAATTTATTGGAAGGGTACCGGACAAGATTTTCGGCACGCTTCACGGTCCTGAATACAGCGGGGGAAGGGGGCTTCAGAATTCGGTTCAAAACATTGCCGATTTAAAGGAGGGCTTCCACACCTACGGTATTGAATGGGATAAGGATGCCATTCGATGGTATTTTGACGGGACCCTTTATCACCAGGTCATTCGTGAAAACCTGCCGACCACCTACACCTGGGTGTATGACGATAAATTCTTTATTCTTCTAAATCTGGCTGTTGGCGGTCTGTGGCCCGAGTATCCCGATGACACCACGGTTCTTCCACAGAGGTATGTCATCGATTATGTAAGGGTCTATCAATAAGCACAATCCTCTATAATGTATCCTGCTGGTCCTGCCTTAAAAAATCACCTTTCCGTTAGAATGGAGTTGTTTAAGCTCCCATGCTAACGGAAAGGTGATTTTTTAGGCACAAAGGAAAGGGATTTCTCTGATTTTGTACTTGTATTTAACCTGGTTTGAAACCATGAAAATATATGTTGTAAGAAAATATCTAAGACCTTGAAAATGCAGGCTTGAGCGGACATTATTACTATTCGCCTGCTGAGTTGATGACATGAATGTTAAAGTGATAGTGAGTGGCTATTATTACTATAAAAGTGGTGTCAAGTTGACAAAATTACTGTAGAGTATGAAGAGAAGCTAGAATGCTATAATTAGGCTAATCATCATACGGAATAAATGTAAAGAAGATGATTAGGCGTGAACTATTAGAAAGATAAATAAAAATTTAACTATGAAAGGGAAAAAATATGAATCGTAGAATTGGAATGATTTGTTCTTGTATAACATTAATCAGTGTTATACTGTTTGCCGTATTTATGCTTTTCGATATGTCATCTGCAGCGTATGCGATATGTATACTGCTGTCTTTCGGGTACATTGTAATGGTATCAACGTTTGCTGCTTATGCGGGTAAAGGGGTGGAGGCCGCTAAGTATGCCGGATTTGCCTTTGCTGTTATTTATGGCGTGTTTGTTATGCTTGTGTACTACGCGCAAATTACCACACTTGTACAAAGTAATTTAACAGAGCAGGCAGCCCAGTTGCTTGATTATAAGAAATTTGGCTTGTTTTTTAATTATGATCTTTTTGGATATGGTATGCTTTCTGTTTCTGCTTTTTTTATTGGGCTTACCATTTTTCCAGAAAACAAAGAGGATAAAATACTGAAGGTTTTGTTACTCGTTCATGGCATATTTAGCATTGTCTGCTTGATTCCGGTGCTGGGGATATTTAATGCCGAGATGTCAGGTGGAGATTTGATAGGTATAGCAGTATTAGAGGTTTGGTGTCTCTATTTTATTCCGGTATGCTTTTTAAGCTATCGCTATTTTAAGAGAAAAAGCAATTAAATTTGAACTTGTATTACAGATTATCTACATTGTAAGGAGACAAACCGTGAAAAAGAAAACAAACTACATTGCTGAATATGTCAATATCAATGGTATTGACCAATTTTTACTGCATTATAATAACATGAATTCTGAGCTCCCGGTACTTTTGTTTATACATGGCGGGCCGGGAATGTCCGAATCTACCTTTTCCTATGCATTTCAAGAAGGGATCTCCGATTTATACACAGTCGTTCATTGGGATCAAAGAGGTGCCGGAAAAACACTATCAAAAAACAAAAATATTTATCCTACTATAGATGAATTGTTAGATGATTTACTCCGAGTAGTAAACTATTTGAAAGTAAAGTACTGTAAAGAAAAGATAGTTATTTTAGGCCATTCTTTTGGAAGTGTATTGGGAACGTTATATGTATTGAAGCATCCTGAAGATGTACTATATTACATCGGGGCAGGACAAGTAATCAGTATTACAGAGAATGAAAAGATTGGTTATTTAAAATTAAAGGAACTTATTGTTAACAGAGATAATAAAAAAGATTTGAAAAAGCTTAGTAAAATAGGAGATTATCCTGAAAATAATTACAATAAATCAATGATAAAAAAGATTCAGAATATTAGAATTTTACAAGGAAAGTATAGAATAGGAATGGACTTTATACCAATATTAAAAACCCTATTCAAGAGCCCCATTTTTCAAATTTCTGATATTTTAAGTATAGTAAAAGGAATGAGCGATAATAAACATATTTGGGAATATTTGTTTTCCAATAGTTTATATGACGAAACCCTTAATTATAAAATTCCTGTTTATTATATTATTGGAGAAAGAGACTTTCAGGCGCCAAATACCATAGCCGAAGCGTATTTTAATACAATAAATGCACCCTACAAAGAAATTTTCACGATTAAAGATGCAGGACACTTTATGATGCTTGACAAGCCAGAAGCATTTGCCGAGACCATGGCTAAAATTTGCAAGATAAAGTGTGAGTGTGACGAGCATAACACGAAGTAAACAAATTCTAATTTGCCTAGTGTATGGCGAGAGTTCATATCTTCATGAAAATAACCACCAGGCTATTATTTCTACTGAAATATTTCAAGCGGTGCAAATAGAGAAAACGAAACGCAGCAATGTGAATAAGGGCAAGATGGAACGCAGCGGAAGAATAAAAAGTACACTTCGAAAAATTAGCCTAAGTATCACAGCTTGTTCAGATGAGTTTTTGTTGTGGATACAGAAAGGACATAGAAGTATGTTAACCTATATCCGAGGTGTAAAAAAATGGCTTATCGATTGCTGTTGGTTGAAGATGATTCCCAAATAAGAGAAATAATAGAGGACTATTTTACGGAGAAGGAACAGGGCACTTTTCTTGTGGATTGTGCGAAAAACGGTGAAGAGGGTTATGAAAAAGGCATGACGGAGGAGTATGATGCGGTGCTGCTGGACATCATGCTGCCCGAGGTAGACGGCTTCACCCTTTGCAGGGAGCTGCGAAGAAAAAGCGATGTGCCCATACTTTTTGTTACTGCCCGGCAGAAGGAAAATGACAGGCTTTACGGTTATCAGCTCGGCTGTGATGATTATATCTCCAAGCCCTTTTTCCTGCCCGAGCTCTATGCCAAGGTAACAGCGCTGGTAAGGCGTTCCAAGGGGATGGTGAGAGAGGAAGAATTAAAGGCTGGGCTCATCCGCTTAAATCCACGCCGGTGCACGGTATATGTAAAAGATGGAGAAGTGCTGCTGGCTCCCAAGGAATACGCAGTGCTAAGGCTTCTGATGGAGAATAAGGGGATCGCTGTTGAACGGGAAACGCTTCTTCTTAAGGTTTGGGGCTATGATTTCGAGGGCAGCGAAAGGGTTGTGGACAATCATGTAAAGAAGCTCAGAAAGTCTCTGGGTGAAGCCTCGGAGCAAATTAAAACCCTGATTAAGAGGGGCTATCGACTGGAGGATTCCCTATGAAGAAAAGCAGCTTAAAAAGTTCTGTCTATCTGCGAAACTTTTTAATACTGGGAGCTATTTATCTTGTAATGATGCTATGCTTCAGCCTATTCCTCTTTGTGCGGGAAAAAGAAGTGGCAAGTCTTGAGTTCAACACCGTCTCCCTTAACGGGGCTTATGGCCTGGAATCCATACTTCGGGAAAATACGGGTGATACCGCCCCTTTAACGGATGTGGAAAAAATGCGGAAAAGGCTCGTCGCACAGGTGAATAATCCGGAGGATAACGGAACGGAGATGGCTGTTTTTACAGGAAGCGGAGAGCTTGTCATTGCCTCCGGCGGTGGTTGGGTTTGCAGCTATACGGAATACACCAAAGCTGGAATAAACTATATGGGCTATGGCTTGCTTACCCCTGAGGAATGGTTTGATGAAGAAACTGTGGCCGAGCTGGAGAGCTATTTATATGCTAGTCCACAGGCACGCGAGCCTGGGGATGTTTCAAATTACGAATTAAATATTGAAGGCTTTTGGGTGGATAATGAAAAAATAATTCCCGAAAAAATCAGGGTTACCACCTTTTATGCCCTTTACTTTGACAAGGAGGGAAGGGTGATAACCTCCAGAGGAGAAACAAAACCTACAGCAATATATAAAGCAAATGTTCAAAATACGGAAAACCTGCCCTATTTTGAACGAGGAAGCGTAAGCTTTGTAAATGGGGCCATTAGGGACAGGGAGAAGGAGCTGCGCCTGCAATCCATAGTAAGCGACTGGGAAGCAGTCCAAATGAGAATTAAGAATGTGGATCTGTCCGGAATTGAAAGAAGCGTTGGACTAACGTATCGCTACACCGGCCTGAGGCCTTATGAAAAAAGCTTTAAGCTGGGGGAGGACAGCACGCTCTCCAGCAATTACTGGGTTTATTCCGTCTGTGAGGTGGATTTCCTGGAAAGAATCGGGACGACACTGCTGCTGCTGTGGAGCGGAAGCCTTATCCCCTTTCTCCTGGCTGCCTTTATTCTCTCCCATCAGTCCTGGCACACCCAAATGAAGAGGAAAGCCATAGAAAATCAGCGTATTGAAACAGCCAACGCCCTGGCGCACGATCTTAAGACGCCATTAAGCATAATATCCGGCTATGCACAAAATCTGAAGGAAAATATCCATTCGGAAAAAAGGGATCATTATGCCGCCCAGATTGAGGATAATGTCAGCCGCATGGACGGTATTATAAAGGAGCTTCTGGATCTTTCAAGACTTGAAGCAGGTACGGTTATGCTAAACGCTGAGGAAGTCGTTCTGGATAAGGTAGGCCTGGAAATTCTGTCCCGGTACAGGACGATATGCAGTGACAGAAAGCTTGAAGTGGGGTTTGAAAGTGATGAAAATACTTCTTTGACAGCCGACACGAAGCTTATGGAACGGGTTGTAGACAATTTTTTTGTCAATGCCCTGGATTTTACGCCCACTGGCGGGATAATACAAATGAAGCTGAGCGGCGGCGTGTTTGAGCTTTATAACAGCGGCAGCCACGTGCCCGAGGAAAAGCAGGAGGAAATATGGCAGGCCTATAATAAGGCCGATGTTGCCCGCAGCCATACAAAAGGTACGGGCCTGGGATTATCCATAGCCCGTACCATACTTGAATCCTATAATCTGCCCTATGGGGTTAAGAATACCGAAGACGGCGTTATATTCTGGTTTTGCTACCGGATACCGTCAAAACGGCTTTTCAGCAAAAAGCTGAACCCTGTTCCAAGGATTAATTAAGAAGTTATATGCTTTACCGCTTATACCTGCCGATCCCTGCCGACCCCTGCCGACCCCTACCGACCCCTGCCGAGCCCGGCAGGGGCGATTCAGGAGGCTTCGCTTTCAGCCGCTCAAATTTGTCCCTTTAAATAGAAATCCATCCAGCCGGAAAGCTCCTTCAGCCGTGTCTCCCTGTGCTCAGGCTTGCCGGAACGGGATAGTTCATGGTTTTCACCGTGGAAAACACACAGTCGGGTGGGTACGCCATGCATTTTGAGGGCGGTATACATCTGATAGCCCTCCGCTATCCAGCAGCGGTAGTCCTCGTCGGAATGCATGAACAGGGTGGGGGTTTTAACCTGGGGAGCATATCTCAAAGGAGAAGCATCCCACATCTTTTCATGATTGCCCCAAACATCGGCACCCATCTGATCCGGCCCGAAATAAGGGCCGATATCGCTGGTGCAGGTGAAGCTTATCCAGTTGCAGATGCTGCGTTGGGAAACAGCGGCACGGAATTTGTCCGTATGCCCCACAATCCAGTTTACCATGAAGCCTCCGTAGGAGCCTCCCATAACACCCAGTCTATCCGAATCAATGCCCGGGTACAGGTTCAGCATTTCATCCGTAAACTGCATGATGTCACCGTAATCAAAGGTGCCATAGCTGCCCCGGACATCCGCAAAAAGGTTGCCCTGGCCGTCGCTTCCCCGAGGATTGCAGAAAAGCACTACATAGCCTGATTGAACTAAGAATTGCATTTCGTGGAAGTAGATGGAACCAAAAAGGCTTTTGGGGCCGCCATGGATGTTTACCAGGGCAGGCAGCTTTTTGTCGGGATCGTAATCCGGGGGCAGCATAACCCAGCCGTCAATTTCCCAGCCGTCAGTGTCGGTAAAGGTATGGTGCTGGGGAACAACAGGCGGATGCTCCCTGAGAAAGGCTTCGTTAAAGCTGCTCAAGGACCTGCAATTGCCTTCGGACAGGTCATAAAGCTCCTGTAATTGCTGGTCCAGGAAGGCGACAGCCTGTATGGAGGAACCGGCAACATCAAAAAAATCGAAGGAACCGGCATCCGGTGAAAGCCTCTCCAGCTGCAAAGCAGTTAAATCCAGCCTGTAAAGGCTGCAGAAATACCCCTGCGTGGAAACAAAATAGACGGCATCGTCCTTTACGACAAAGGTTTTCCCGCCGCCCAGACGGCTGTCCGTTCCCACAGGCGCGCCAACGGTATAATCGTAAGTATAAAGAAGCGTTTCCTCGCCGCCTGATCGGGGAACGGTATAGAAATCATGGTTTTGATTAATGCCGAACTGTTCGCCCTGGGTCCCGGTAAAAAGGATAAAGTCGCCGTAATAGTCAAACTTGCCAATATCGTATTTGGAATCGAGGAGCTTTTTAATTTCCAGAGTCCGGAGATTTGTCTCGTAAAGAATATCCCTCTGGCTAAAATCAGGCTGTACATCCTTTACGGTGTAGGCAGCATAGTTACGATCCGGTGAAAGGCGAAGCCCTGATATATCCTCGTCGGGCCCGGTTAAGGGCAAAAAAGCCTGATTCTTCTCGGTTAAAAGGAAGAGCCGGGTTCTAAGTCCGTTAATGTAGCCTTGTCCGTTGGACCAATAAGGAAGCTCGTCAATGAACAGGTAATCCTTCTCCGCTTTGCGGCGGGTAAGGGCCTCTTCACGTTCAGCGGCAATAAGGGAGCTTAGGCCTGGAAACCTGGAATCGTACTCGGCCATTGCCAGATACCTGCCGTTTCCAAGAGGCTCCACATCCTTTATGGCAAGAGGCCAGGAAAAGGCCTCAACGGCTTCCCCGCCGGATACCCGGATACGGTAGAAGCAGGTCAGAGGCTCGCCCTTTTCCTTGGCCTTTTTGGCAGAGGCGGAACGCGCCGCGCTGAATATAAGGGTATCGTCATCCTCCCAAAAAAACAATGTGTCCGAACCTGTCTCTGCCATGCGGAGCATGCCCCGTGCAGGATCCTGTACCCACAGAACCCGGGTATAGCCGTTTTCTCCGTTTGCCTGAGCCACAATGAGTGCGGACCGTCCGCCTCCGGGAGAAAAACGTAGCCGGGACATAAATTTATAGTTTTTAAAATCGGAAAGTTGGAGCGTTTTCAAATCAGTGTCCTCCCGTTTACTGTTGATAATATTAAATATGAGCTTTGACTAACTTTATAATAGGCAGTCTGTATTTTTTATGTCAACAGTTTTCGGAAATTAACGGGATTTCTCCCTTGAATGATTCGGTTTAATTTACTTCCAGCTTGAACGATTCTGCTTAATTTATTTCCAGCTTGATGGATTCCGATAAAATCTATGTCCCTTGCTCTATTTCCTTTAAATTTCGACTACGCAGAGCTTGAATTAATAGGTTATCCCGTAAGCCAGCATGGCCTCGGCCATTCTGAGGAAGCCTGCGGTATTGGCCCCAAGAACCAAATTGCCTTCATCGCCGTAGGTTCCGGAGGCTTCATAGACATTTTTGAAAATGGCCTGCATAATGGTTTTTAGCTGGCTGTCCACTTCCTCAAAGCTCCAGGCCCGGCGCATGCTGTTCTGGGACATTTCAAGCCCTGAAACCGCAACACCTCCGGCGTTAGATGCTTTTCCGGGGGCATAGAGAATATGCTCCCTTGCAAATACGGCAACCGCTTCGGGAGTGGAGGGCATATTAGCGCCTTCGGCCACCAAAAAACAGCCGTTGGCAGCAAGGGAGGACGCGCCGGTTTCGTCAAGCTCGTTTTGGGTTGCGCAGGGGAGAGCGATTTGGCATGGAATGGACCAAATGCCTTTGCAGTTCTCGGTATACCTTGCTTTGGGGTGGAAAAGGACATAATCCTTAATTCTCTTCTTTTCAATTTCTTTTAAGCGCTTAACCGTATCCAGGCAGATGCCATCCTCATGATATATGTAGCCGTCGGAATCGCTTAAGGCCACTACGGTTGCACCAAGCTCCAAAGCCTTTTGCGTAGCGTAGACAGCCACATTTCCCGAACCGGAAATGACGACCCTCTTGCCCTTAAAGGTTTCGCCCTTTGTTTTCAGCATTTCCTCCACAAAATAGCATAAGCCGTAGCCGGTGGCCTCCTTTCGCCCAAGACTGCCTCCATAACCGATGCCCTTGCCGGTCAAAACACCTGTGTGCTCGTTGTTAAGCCTTTTATACTGACCATATAGGTAGCCTATCTCCCTGGCGCCAACACCGATATCTCCGGCGGGAACATCCACATCCGCACCGATATGCTTTGACAGCTCCGTCATAAAGCTCTGGCAGAAGCGCATGATTTCACCGTCAGACTTTCCTTTGGGATCAAAATCACTGCCTCCCTTGGCCCCTCCCATAGGCAGTTCGGTAAGAGCGTTTTTCAAAACCTGTTCAAAGGCCAGAAACTTCATGATGCTGTAATTTACTGACGGATGGAGGCGCAAACCGCCCTTGTAAGGCCCGAGAGCACTGTTAAACTGGACGCGGTAGCCGCGGTTCACGTGTACTTTGCCTGAATCGTCTACCCAGGATACCCGGAAAATAATACTGCGCTCAGGTTCCACCATACGTTCAAAGATTCCTGCTTCGACAAGGTCAGGTCTTTTTTGAGCAACGGGCTCAAGTGACTCCAGTACCTCTCTTGCGGCCTGAAGAAATTCGGATTCCCCAGGATTACGCATGGCCAGGCCTGCCAGAATAGACTGAAAATACGCTGTCTTTATGGACATCATTTCTTTCCCCCTGAAATTAAAATAATAATAAATTGCTTTGAGTAGATTATACCGTATGCAGGAAATAGATGCCAGCGAAATGAAATTTATTAGGTTATATGATGCATAAATATCTGATGATATGCATTTAATCATGCATATAACTTAAAAAATTAACTAAAAACACCTAAAAAGACCGTTGAGCTTAAAAAACTTTTTGAAAGATTACATGAACTTCTTTCAAAAATATGCAATATAGGATAAAAAATAATTCATAAAAGGACGATTGGGTGACTTGTCCTCCAGGCAGCAACCTGTGGCTTCCTAACAGGCTGAACTAATAAAAAGGCTAGACGGGCACAGTAAATGCGTTAAAATCCATGAGGATTTGTATTTCTGTCCATTTTGCATATATGAGTCCTATGTTACAATGGCTGTGTTCTGTATTTATTTGCAAATAATCGCACTACAAAAGTTAGAGATAGCTAACTAAAGAGATGGAGAAATGAATAATGAAGAAAATTTCAGGACTGGTCTTGTCGCTGCTTATTACAGCAGGACTTTTGATTTCATGCGGACAACAGGGCGTAAGCAACACCGGAAGCAATGCTGCACCCGGGTCCGGCACCTCGTCAGCCACACCTGCGGCATCCACTCCGGAAGCATCCGTCCAGGCTACTGAGCCGGCACAGGAGTCGGAACCGCCGGAGGCCGCGTTTCCCCGTACCTATGTGGATATAGCAGGCAGAGAGGTTACCATTGAAAAGGAGCCTCAAAAAATCGCGGTGACATACCTGCCTTACTGGGAGTATCTCCTGTCACTGGGCGTGTCGCCTGTTGCAGCAAGCAATGCGGAGCACTACAGCTCAACCTGGGATCCCTTTCTGGACAAGGATTACGGTGCGGACAAGGTAATCGATATAGGTGCCCGGGAAGTGAATTTTGAGATGCTTCTTGAAATTGCCCCTGATCTTATTATTATACCTACACCGGATGGTTTGGAGGAATTTGAAAAGATTGCACCGACCATTGTTATGGACGGTAAATTCGGCTTGGACTGGCGCCTTGGCTTACGGGAGCTTGCAAAGGTTGTAGGAAAGGAAGAGGCTGCCGAGGAGAAAATTACGGAAACCGAAGAGAAGCTTGCAGAATATAAGGTCAAGCTGAATGAAAAATATCAGAACGAGACAGTCAGTATTGTTTGCCTCATGGGAGAAAACCGCTACTACTGCGCAAAACGCCCCGTTTTCTATGATAAGGAAACAGGCCTGGGACTGAATGCTCCCGAGGGCTATCCCGACGTAAACAATTACGAACAGGTAACGCTGGAAGCCATTGTAGGAATGAATCCCGATTACATTTTTCTTGTGTCTTTCGACGGCAGCGAAGCCTTGGTTGAGTCATTGAAATCCAATACGGTTTGGTCGTCACTCAATGCGGTGAAAAAGAATCAGGTATATATGCTGGACGGATCGGCCCATTCCACCAGCAGCATGTCAACCGAATATACGGCGGACAAAATTGTGGAATACCTCATTCAATAGCCAAAGCCTTATAGCAAAAAGCGCCTAAAAAGTGCTTAAGCCGAAGAAAAGCTCAGCAGGATAATTCAGCGATTATCTTGCTGAGCTTTTTGGCAGCCATGTTACGTATGCAAATAAGGCTAAAAAAAGGGGGTTGACGCCCCCTGAGCTGTTGATTAACTCTGCTCACGGAAATAAGGGCTTATACATTGTATACGTTGCCGTCAGGTATAAAATATAAGGGCTTATACATTGTATACGTTGCTGTCAGGTATAAAGTATAAGGGCTTACACCTTGCTGTAACGGTGAAGCTCCCTGTACCTGGAGGGAGAAAGCCCTTCCTCGCTTTTAAAGCATTTGGCAAAATAGGAGGGATCCCCAAACCCGGCACGAAGACCTATGTCTGTGATAGGAATATCCGACGTTGCCAGCCATTTTTTCGCAAGGTGCATCCGGCGGCGGCTTCGATACTGACTGATGGTTGTTCCGGTTTTTTCCTTGAAAACATGGCACATATAAAATTTACTGATTTGAAGGTCGTCGGATAAGGTATCCAGTGAGAATTCAACTGTCAGGTGGGTGTTGATATAGTCAAAGATGCGTTCCACTGTAAAAAAGGAGCTGTCAACGTCGTCCTGACCGTTTATAGATTTAAGAATGCCCACCATTTTACCAATGAGATAAAGTCTTTTATGAGGGTCGCTATTGTCCTTGAGGTGTATGAACTCGTCGATGCTTGTGTCCAGAGCCATTCTGTTTTCCTGGGTGCAGCTTACGCAAAAACGGCCGTAATCGTTAAAAATCCTGTTCAGAACATCCTCGCTCGTTGCCATTTCGGAAAGCATCTCGATATAGCTTTCATGGGTATAATAGCTTAGCTCGCCATAGGGATTGGGGTCCTCGCCCTTGTATTGGCCAAGCCTGCTGATAATGCCCTTCAGGCGGCTTCCTTCAGTTACAAGGCTGCCTGCCAGTATATCCTCTTCCGTAATTTTAGCCATGACAATCGCTCTGTCACAGCTGAGGGCGGATTGAAGATCCTTTAAAAAGCAGCCTCTTTCGTGATCGTAGGTTATGTAGATAAAGCCGTTGTCTCCTTCCGTTGCATCCGGATAGGAAATCTGGCTGCGTTCATCCAGCAATAGGCCTCCCTTCCAGGTCTGGCATTCGTCGTCAGAAAGAAAGGCGGTAAGATGGCTCCGTCCTGTAAAGCGGTGATGGTTTACAAGAAGAATCCTGCCCGAAGAAAGGCGGCTAATATAAAAGCGGGAGCAGGGGCCTTTTATACCGCTGTCCACCCCTGGCGTCCAGGTGTGCCCGCCGTCATAGGAATAGCTTTTACCTATGCCGTATTTGGTTCTCACAAGCATCATAAGGCTTCCGTCCTTAAGCTCCAGAATCATGTGCTCGTCAAAGCTTCTTTCCGGCATGTCGACGCCGCCCAGTTGTGTAAAGCTTTTGCCGTTGTCGTTGGTTTTATAGGCAAAGGCCAGCCTTTGCTCATCCTGGGAGCTTACTCCCCGAATGACCATAACACTGGATGCCCATACCGCAATGGGAAAGAGCCACTCTCCGGTGGAAAGCACGGTGGGCTTGTTCATCATCACATCCTGCCCAATACGAAAGGGTTCGCTCCACTTAAGGCAAGGTGAATCGGGATTTTCGCAGAGCACCGCCCAAACCCCATATTCGGGCATAACCGCCCAGATGAACCAAAGGCGCTTTAAAGGATCCAGCCAAAGGCAGGGGTCATAGCACCGGTTGCTTTCGTCCTTATAGACTGCTGCAACAGGCTCGCTCCAGGTTATTCCATCGTCATCGCTTTGTAAAAGCAGGCAGTAATTTCCTAATTGCTCCTTTATTCCTCCGCTGTAAAAGGTAGAAAACAATCGCCCGCCTTTTGTGCGCTCAATTCCGGGGATGCCTTGCCAAACACGGTTTTCAGAGTGAAATTTTTTAAGCAGGGAGGGCTCCGTAATAAACATCCGCATTTCTCCTTTGATTGATAGCCCTTTATACGCGCGCTTAAGGCTTTCTTGATCCCCAGTATATCAACCTTTTTCATAGCTAACTATAAATAAATTGCTTTACCTTGCAAAAGGCTTCAGGCGCTAACCAATGGAAAGGGTGGAGCTGGGGAACAGAGCGGTTCCACTTTGCTTCAGAGACAAACTTTCCACCTCTTAAGACTTTACTTTTATTGGGGCAGGGGATAAAATAGGCTGGAATCATTATCCTGTTCCCTTCGGACAAATAAGGTATTGTGAGGTTACTATATGCCTGCTAACGCTTGATTTTCACTGAATCGTCCTTCACTTGTGTGAACGACGGCAAATGCAATCTGGATACCGTGAGGCCTTTTGCAAGGCCCTGGTTTGCTGTTCGAAAAGCTTCGGACAGTGTCTTGTTGCATGAGAAAATCAAGCGGAGCGGTAAAACTGTACATAGAATAGCTTTGGGTTTTTACCCGTTGGATTGTCACCGTGCTCCGTGTCTTATATTTTATAGACTTGGGCAGGGTGCTTTTTTATGTCCGGAACAGGGGATATGGAATAAATTGTAAGAAACGAAAATACAATGGAGAAAAGCGATTAGGTCCCATTTTAAGGGACTTGGAGCTTTCATAACCGAACGAATTGGAGGTATATATAAATGTGCATGTCAACCATTGAATCTCAAAGACTTGTTTTAAGGCCCTTTACACGGGAGGATGCGGCTAAGGCCTCCGAAAACAGCCGCCAGCCCATTATGGCACACTGGTTGTCCGATATGGTGCTTGAAAACGAGGAGAGGGCTGCAGGCTGGATTGACTGGATTAACGAAAGGTGCCGGAAAAACAAATCCATCCGTGTTTTTGCCATTGAACGAAAGTCCGACAAGCGCTTAATCGGCCTTATGGGCTATGCCCCAAAGGCTGAGCTGAATGATGAAATTGAGATACTCTACGGTATAGCCGACCCGTATCAGGGAGCCGGCTATGCCACCGAGGCCGCCAGGGCCCTTATTTGGTACGCCTTTGAAGACCAGGGCCTGGACAGCCTTTCAGCCATAGTGAAGCCCGATAATGCGGCATCCGTACGGATAATTGAAAAAATGGGGTTTGTTTACGGGGACACCCGGCTCCTTCCTTATGACGGCAAGCTCACGGAGTTTCACTATTACCGCATGTATCCCATTGAATATCTTGGTGATCCCATGTGGAGCAGCAGCGTTGAAGCGGAGGAAATGTCAGGGTTCTTCAATGCCCGTGCAGAGGGCTATGATTCCCACATGCTGAATAATGTCTGCGACAGGGAGGCTTATCGGCTGGGGGTCAGTCCGCTTCCCGAAACCAGGGAGGAGCTTTCTCTTCTTGATCTTGGCAGCGGCACGGGCATGGAGCTGGAGTTTATGTTTGAACGGGCACCACAGCTTAGTGCGACCTGCGTGGACATGTCGGAAAAAATGCTGGATAAGCTGAAGGAGAAATACCCTGATAAAAAGAATCAGATCCACACGGTCAATGCCTCCTATCTTAATTGGGAGTTTCCCAAAGAAACCTATGACTTTGTGTTTTCCAGCTTTACCATGCATCATTTTACGGAGGAGGTAAAAGCGGGTATTTACAAAAATATTCTGGAGGCCTTAAAGCCCGGTGGGCTTTATATTGAATCGGACTTTATCGTGGATAAGTTCATGATGGAGCAGTACCGGCAGCGCTATGAGAGAATAATTAAGAATGTGGGCGAAAAGGTTCATAACGGGTATTACCATATTGATATTCCTCTGACCGTGGAGCGGCAGGAAAAATTACTTCTGGAGGCCGGTTTCTCTCAGATGACAGTGGTGTATGACGGCGTAAAGCCCAGAGGGAGCCATGTGGTTCTGACGGCCCGTAAATAGGCGTTTAACAAAAGGTGGCGAGCAAATGAAAGGCGGTAGACCGTTATGTCTGTCAGAATAATTGGAATACGTGAAAATCCGGAGTATCTGGAACAGGGCATAGACTTTTTTGCAGCTAAATGGGGAATTGACAGGCGCATTTACGAGGACAGCATGTCCCATAGCCTGTCAACGCCATCAACCCTTCCCAGATGGTACCTTATGCTTAAGGAATCAAAAATCATAGGCTGCTATGGCCTTATCACAAACGATTTTATAAGCCGTCAGGATTTGTATCCCTGGCTATGCGCCCTGTATATTGAAAAGGAAGAGCGGGGGAGCGGGCTTGGGGCACGGCTTCTGGCTCACGGAAGAGGGGAGGCCCATCGCCTGGGCTTTGAAAAGGTTTACCTGTGTACGGATCATAACGGCTATTACGAAAAGTACGGGTGGCGCCACATAGGCAAGGGCTTTCATCCATGGGGCGAGGAGTCGAAGATTTATGAAAGCGTAAGTGGTTAGGGAGCGATTCATTCGCTCCCTTTCAGATATTTAAGTTAATATATCTTGGCTTGGGCATTTTATTGCAATTGAGGGAGCGCGGGGCATTTAATAGAAATCAGGATTATTGAATAAGGGTTGTCTACCTTCAATGCTCCTCCAAAGTCACCTTCAATAATAAATGTCCGACAACCGTTGTTTTCCACCAATGCCTTGAATGCTTCTGCTTTCATTTGCTGATATTCTTTCACACCGTGGCTTGCTTCTCCAAGCCCCACAACCTGTATATTTGGGGGTACGGACAGAGTGCTGAGATCCGTTTGCAGAACAGATAAATC
Source organism: Bacillota bacterium (assembly GCA_023424865.1). Next base: position 15,510 of record JAFADM010000024.1, read on the forward strand.
GGCTGCTGGTGTGAATGCTGGATTTCCGCATCCTGTAAGCAGGCTAACACTCAAGGCTGCCATTAACAGGATGCTTAAAATACTTTTTTTGCTCATTACCTAATATCCTTCCGTTGGAATAATCAATCCTGCTCATCTTGCTCATCCTCTTTATTGAGCTTTTTTTCAATCCTTTGCTGCCCTATCCTGTTGAACCCGTAAAGAAGAGCAAAAACAATGCAGATAAAAGCAAATGAGGAAATAAAGGTAACTGCTAATACAGCAATAAAATGTCCGTCTAGTAATCCAGTGTACTTGTCACCGTATAAGGAATAGTTTCTTATTCCATTGATACTGGTTATAGCAATGCTTAAAGCAAAAATTCCAAATACTGTAGATACCTTTCCGCCTTTATTTTTACTGGAGGTGTTCATGAAATCGTGTCCGACCAACATGCTTCTTACGGCAATGTAAGCTGTTGTTAAAATAATAATACCAAGCTCAACCGCATACTGTGAGAAAGACATATCCATGACATAGGATTTAATAAAAACAGAGGCAAGCAAAAGGAATTGCACGATAAAATAGGCTTCACTTTGAATTTTGTTGTTTAATTGTATGACACGTTCATCTTTCATTTTCATCAGGCTTCCTCCCAAAATAAGTCGTTTAAATTTTTGTTAAGAGCTTTGCATATGGCAATACAAAGCTTCAAGGTCGGATTGTAATTTCCGGATTCTATAAGACCAATGGTTTGCCTTGTGACACCCACGCGATTAGCCAACTCCTCCTGACTCATATCACATTCAATTCTGGCAATTTTGAGTTTTTTGTTTTTCATGGAAGTCCTCCTTCCTTGTTTGTAATCAAATTATATGATATATATTTCTAAATGTCAAATATATATGTCATATGTAATTTATAAATTGCGTTCAACCCCGGTTTAGCCCTGATTTACAAGAGCCTAAATGCGCTGCTGAATAATTCCATCTTAAGCCTGTAAAGGCGGGTTGAAATAGAATTCGCGCCCATGTTCTTTACGGCTGTTTTTTTTATTCAACGGGACAGAGGTATGTAAAACTGAACAACCGTGCCCATGCCTGGCCTGCTGCGCACAAAAAGACGGCTTTCATCCCCAAAGGTAAAGCGAAGGCGTAAATTCAGGTTGGACATGCCAATGTGGGTTTCGGGGATATCGGTGCTGTCGGAGAGAAATGAGTGATTCAAAGCCAGTACCTTCTCCTTCTCCAAACCCACACCATTGTCCATAACCCAGATGCGCAAGCGTTGGCCGCAGTCCTGCACTTTTATTTTAAGCAGGCGGCCTTCCCCGGGATGGGGCTTAATACCATGGTACAGGCTGTTTTCCACAAGGGGCTGGAGGCAGACATGAAAAATAGGGCATGGAAGAAGGCTATCATCACAGTCCAGCATGAGGTGAAACTTGTCCCCGTATCGAAAATGCTGAATGCGCACATACCGGCGGATGTTTTCCAGCTCGTCGCCCAGGGTGGCCATGGTGTCCGCCCGGCTCAGGGAATAGCGCAAAACGGCACAAAGGTCCTGCAAAACAGGATTAACCTCATTGGGTCTGCCTAAAAGCCGGTAGAGCTGACTTTCGATAGACTGAAGGGTATTGAAAAGAAAATGGGGGTTAATTTGCATCTGAAGGGCTGTATTTTCCGCAAGGCGCATTTTATGCTCCCGCTCGGACAGCTGGAGACGCAGGAAGCTGCTTTTAATAAAGGTGCCGACCACGTTTTGGAGTATCAGATCATGCTCATCCCGAATTTTGATGCTTGTCCTCGGGAGCTCCCTGCCTTCTTCTGCCGCACTGAAGGCATCAATAATAGTGCCCACCTGATTAAAATACTGTCTTGTATAAAAGAAGGCCATTAAAAAGCTCAGTATTAAAGCCAGGGCCGCGGCCACCAGGGTGAGAGCAAACAAATTTTCAAGGCTGGCGTAAATAACCTTATGGGGCACCGCGGAAAAATAACGCAATGAGTAGGCATCGGTGGATATTTCATTGAGAAGGTATTCGCCGTCAGGGGTTAGGATAGTGGCCGCTCCGCTTTGTATGGCATGCAAAACATCGTTTTCCAGCCTTAAAGCCTGCATGTTTTTATTTTCAAAAACAATGGTACCGTCCATACCGGTAATAAGTATGCATTCCTCAGCATAAGCGGTATTTTCACGCCAGACCGTTTCCAGAAAACCGGCGTCCAGATTGGTGACAAGAGCGCCCTTCATGCCGACGATCTTCTGATACAGGGTAATCACCGCTTTATCGGGCTGACCGGAGTAGTCGGCCGGTATATCTCTTGCCTCAATACGGGTTTTGCCGAAATCCGACTGGGCAACCTTCAGCCATCCGGTGTCGGTCATCTCGGAAAGAGAAAGGATTCCTTCATCCGTTAGCAGCGTACCGGAGAGGTTTTCCACGTACAAATAGGCCGAAACAACATTCCGGTTGCTCTTCATGGGAGCGGAAATAATGGCTTTAAGCATATTCAGGTAAATAACATCCTCATAGGACATAGACTTTCGTCCGAAAAGCTTGGAGGTGGCAAGGGCCAGACGTGGATTTTCACCCAGAATCTTCTGCTGGAATGAGACAGACTCAATCATAAGCTGCAGGTTTGTATTTGTCATATTCAGAAGCTTATTTGTGTTTTTTTCCAGGGATTGCCGTACATTGTTTCCGGTTATCACCGCAAAGGCGGTTGAAAGGGTAATAAGAGGTACCAGGAGCGCAAGAAAAAATACAATAAACCGTTTGTACATAAACCGCTTTCGCATAAAATCCTCCACAACCCTGCACCATCCTTTTCTTTATCAAGTCCGGCGGTATCTCGATAAATGAACCCAAACAGCAAAAAATGATACCTTTTTTATTATCGGGATAAAAGTGGATACCTTTTACCAAAGTCGGATTGTTTTATGTAAATCCACAGGGTGCTATACTGATAACACATTAGCACCGGAAACATCAAACGTCAAGAATAGGAGGAATTACAAAGATGAACATGAGAAAAACCATGGCTCTTCTCCTTGCGGCCTTTTTGGGCGCGGCAACTTTTTCAGGGTGCTCAAACGCAACGGGAGGAGGGGGCAATGGCACTGCAACACCCACAAGCGATCCTACGCAGGCTGCCCAAAAGGATCCCGTGACAATCCGGTTTATGTGGTGGGGGGACGATGCCCGGCACGAAGCGACGCTTAAATCCATGGAGGCCTACAGGGCAGCCAATCCTCACGTTACGTTCAACGGGGAATACGGCGGCTTTGACGGTTACAGGGAAAAGCTGGTAACTCAGCTGGCAGGCGGCACCGCAGCAGACATCATTCAGTTGGACACCGCATGGAACAGTGATTTAATGATTCTCGGAGACTTCTTTCTGGATTTCAACACGGTACGAGACAAAATCGACCTTTCCAATTTTGATGAGCAGATTATGGTGGACTACGGCTACGAGGGACAAATTATCGGTCTGCCTACCGGTATAAGCGCCCGTACACTGCTCTATAACAAGACTGTGGCCGAGATGGCAGGCATCACATTACCTGAAAAGCTGGTCTGGGAGGACCTTATCGACATGGCTGCCAAGCTGAGGGCGGTTAACTCCGACTACTACCTGCTTAATCTGGATACCGACGGTATTAAGAAAATGGTGATCATGCCCTATCTGACCCAGCTTAACGGAAACAATCTGATCACGGATGATTATAAGCTCGGCTTCACCGAGGATGAGCTCAAGCAGGCTTTAACACTTGTTCGTACCCTGTATGAAAACGGTGTTTTACAGCCCGCCCAGGAAAGCGCAGCTTTCAATAATACGCCTCAGACAAACCCCAAGTGGATCAATCATGAATTCTTCGGCACCATTGCTTTGACGACAGTTATTAACGACAAGTATTATGACTTCCAGGATACAGCCGGTGTTATACTTCCTCCTGTCATGGCGGACGCCAAGGACAGCGGTATGCCTGTAAAGCCCGGCCAAATCATCAGTGTGAATGCCGGATCCTCCAATGTGGATGAAAGCCTCAGCTTCCTGGACTATTTCTTCAACAGTGAAGAATCGGCCCAGCTGCTTGGCACCACCCGCGGCCTTCCTACCAACAAGCTGGCAAGACAGATTTGCCTGGATGAAGGCAAGGTAAGCCCTGTTATTACAGAAGCTATTTCCAAAGCGGAGTCCCTGCCCGGTATACCGGTTAACGCACTTTCCAACGGCTCTGTTATTCAGGCCATTCTCGACGATGTATGCGAACGTCTCATGTACAGCAACGAAAGCATCGACGCCATTGCTGCAGAATGCGTAAAGCTGATGCAGGGTGTGCTGGACGACTTAAAAGACGCAAAATAAAAAACATCGGAATTGGGGAGGGACTGCAAATCGCATCATCCCTCCCTTTTTCATATAAAAAAGGAGCGTTAGGCCATGACAAAAACAAAGCTTAAATCCTATGAAGGGCTGTTTTATATTCTTCCGTGGGTTGCAGGGTTTCTGATTTTTCAGCTCTATCCCTTCATATCCAGCTTTATTTATTCCTTTACCAATTACAATATGATGCGTACGCCCTCCTTTGTGGGATTGAAAAACTACATTGATTTATTCACCAATGACAGGGATTTTTGGAAATCTGTCTGGACGACCATTCAATTCGCCTTTTTGTCGGTGCCTGTAAAGCTTGTTTTCGCTCTGCTCGTCGCCGTCTTATTGAATATGAAAATGCGGGCAGTGAACTTCTACCGTACCGTGTATTACCTTCCTTCACTTTTCGGCGGAAGCGTAGCCGTATCCATCCTTTGGCGGCTGATGTTCATGAACGACGGTGTTATCAATCAGCTGATAGGCAAGCTGGGTATCGGCCCTGTAAGCTGGCTGGGAAGCACGGATGTGGCTTTGCATACCATTATCATCCTGCAGGTGTGGCAGTTCGGATCTTCCATGGTACTGTTTCTGGCGGCCTTAAAGGGCGTACCCCAGGAGCTGTACGAGGCTTCTAAGATAGACGGTGCGGGCTCCATACGTATTTTTTTCAACGTAACGCTTCCCATGATCACCCCGATTATCTTTTTTAATATGCTCATGCAGCTTAACAACGCATTGCAAAACTTCACCTCCGCTTTTGTGGTAACCGGCGGCGGCCCGCAAAAGTCAACCTATGTATTGGGCATGAAGCTGTACGAGGATGCGTTTACCCACTTTAAAATGGGCTATGCAAGCGCTCTTTCATGGATTATGTTCGCAATTATCATGGTATTTACATTCATTTTGTTCCGCTCATCCAACATGTGGGTGCATTATGAGGATGGAGGTAAGATGTGAAAAGAAAAGGTATTCAAAAATTCTTTCAATATGTGCTGATAAGCGTCGGTGGGCTTATTATGATCTATCCTCTTATCTGGTTGTTTTTTTCAAGCTTTAAAAGCAACAAGGAAATATTTGGAAATACCGGCCTTCTGCCTCAGGTGTTTTTGACAGACGGTTATATTAATGGCTGGAAGGTAGGCAATCTCACCTTTACCACCTTCTTTATAAATACCTTTAAGCTGGTCATACCTACCGTTTTGTTTACCGTATTTTCCTGCGCCCTTGTTGCCTACGGCTTTGCAAGGTTTCAGTTTCCGGGCAAGCGTGTTCTGTTTTTAATTGTTATCTCCACGATGATGCTTCCAAATGCCGTGCTCATTATACCCCGCTATCTTTTGTTTCGGGATTTCGGCTGGCTTAACAGCTATCTTCCGTTCTTTGCACCGGCTGCCCTTGCGTGCTACCCGTTTTTTATTTATATGATGATTCAGTTTTTGCGGGGCGTGCCAAAGGAGCTGGACGAGGCAGCGAAGATAGACGGCTGCGGATCCTTTGTCATTCTCATGAGGATTTTGCTCCCCATCCTTAAGCCAGCGCTGTTTTCAGCGGGACTTTTTCAGATGATGTGGACCTGGAACGACTTTTACAATCCGCTTATCTATATTACATCCATTGACCGCTATCCGTTGTCCCTGGCCTTGCGCATGACCCTGGATGTCAGCTCCGGCGTAGAATGGAACCGTATTCTGGCCATGTCCCTGGTATCCATAGTACCTTTAATTGTTGTTTTCTTTTTCAGTCAGAGATACTTCGTGGAGGGTGTTACGGCCGGCGGGGTGAAGGGTTGATTCCGGGCTCTCCCGAAACTCTCTGGGAGAAATGCCGTAATAGAGGCGGAACGCCCGCGTAAAGTTTTTCGGGTTATCATAGCCCACCTTGCAGGCAACCTCATAGATTTTGTTGGCGCTGTCCCTCAAAAGCTTTCCGGCAACCTGCATTTTCTTTTCGTTGAGGTAGTCGGAAAAGTTGATATCGGCTTTCTCTTTAAACAGACGGGAAAGATAGGTGGGGCTGAACTGACAGAATTCTGCCGTTGAAGTAAGGGTTGCGGTGGCGTAATGCTCCGACAGGTAGCGATCAACCTTTTGTATAATCTGGTCATAGTAGCCCGATTTCATGGCATCCGGCAGAGCCCCCGCCACACCGCGGCGGCGATCCAGCCGCTCCTTAACCTGAGTAAAGCAGCTCATCAGCTCCCCGTATTCCACCGGCTTTAAAACATAGGCGCATACACCGCAGTCGATGGCCTTCCGGGCATATTGAAAATTGCTGTGAGCACTTAATATGACAACCGGAATGTCAAGCTCCGCCTTCTTTATTTTCTCGGCCAGCTCCAACCCGTTGCAGCCAGGCATTTCAATATCGGTAAACACCGCATCCACAGGATTGCCGATGATATAATCGTAAGCTTTTTTGCCGTCGGCAAAAGAGGCTGCTATGGTGAAGCCCAGGTTTCCCCACGGGAAGAGATGGACCAGAAAGTCCCTTGTTTTTTCTTCATCGTCAACAATAATAAGCTTGTACATTGCGACCTCCTGCAGTATAACTTTGTTGTGGCATTTGCCTGCCAAATGGGAAAGGAGCCTATTATGAGCCATTCACCAAACATTTTATTTCTGTTTACCGATCAGCAGCGCTGGGATACCCTGGGAGCCTACGGAAACGAATACATTCAAACGCCTCACCTTGACAAACTGGCCAGTGAAGGCGTTGTCTTTGAAAACCATTATACACCATCTCCCTTATGTACGCCTGCCCGCACCTGCCTGGCCTCCGGACTTACCGCAGGGTACGCAGGCTGTGCCGGAAATGACCGGGCCCTTAATGTGGACGCCCGTGACACGCTTATGTCCCGCTTGTCCGCCACCGGCTACCATACTCAGGCCATAGGCAAGCTTCATTTTGCCAATTCGCCCTATGAAGAAGCTTACGGCTTTGACGGCTGCATCCTTTCTGAGGAGACCCGGGGCATCCGCACCGCTGCCAACCTTAACCAGGTAGTCTATGACGACTATGACCGCTTTTTAATTCAAAACGGCATGTACGGCTGGGATAAGCCCCAGGAAATCGGTTATAACGAAATAAAACCTGTGGTTAATCCCCTAAAAAAGGAATTCCATGTTACCCAGTGGTGCGCGGATCGCACCGTTGAGTGGCTGCGTACCGAAAGACCCAGGGACAAGCCCTTTTTTCTGTTTACCTCCTTTGTAAAGCCCCATGTTCCTTACGATTGTCCGAAGCACCTGACGGAGCTGTACAAGCCGGAGGATATGCCGTCTCCCGTTACCTCAAACCTTGACGGCACTCATAAGAATCCTTATCTTAAAAGCTACAGGCAAGGGCAGGAATTCGATCTTTATTCGGAGTATGCCGCCCAAAAAGCCCTTTGCGGTTATTATGCCAACATTACCTTCATTGACGAGCAAATCGGCCGCATCCTGGATGAGCTTAAGCAGCAGGGGCTTGAGGAGGACACGATCATCCTGTTTTCCTCCGATCACGGCGACATGATGGGGGATCACGGCCTGTGGTACAAATGCTTCGGTTATGAGGGAAGCATTCACATTCCCCTCCTTATGAAATGGAAGGGACATTTACAGGCAGGCACACGCGTATCGGATATTACAAGCCTTACCGATATTTATCCTACCCTCCTTGGTTTAACGGGCCAGAAATTCGACGCCACTAAACGTCCGGGGGGAGATTTGCTGGCATACATAAACGGCACGAGCCACAATGATTTTACTGTGTCCGAAATGCTGAGCTATCCCCATTATCTTCTTCATGTCAGGTGGAAAAACTGGAAGTACCTGTTTCACCAAAACGGCGGCTTTGAGGAATTATATGACCTGGAAAACGACCCTTTTGAGCAGATTGATCTTGCGGATAATCAGCAGTACCATGATATCATAAGGGTTATTAAACAGCAAGCCGAGGGGTGGATACGGCGCTACTCTGATCCCGTCCTGGCTCTGGATGAAAGTGGTAAGCTTAAGGCTCTGCCCTTAAAGCCCACCTTTAATCCCGGGCCGGTGCAAACCTTTTCACGGATGCCCTGGGAAGTGCGGGTTCCTCCATGTGATTTACCCACTAAAGGGAAACGACCCTATTTTTGGGATAATATTAAAGGGGATTGGTACACGGTTATGGAGAAGCTTTTCAGCGAAAAGACAGGGGAGTAAAACGGAGTAAAGCTGGCGCAAGCTTCGCTTCGTATACGAAATGGAGACAAAATTTCTCCCTTATAGTGGAATTAACTTAAAGCCCGGGGGGATAAATGGGGTTGTGAGTTGGTTGTGCTGCTATGCCTCTAAAGGGGTATAATGGAGTGATGAAGTACACAAAAGAAGGGGGAAAGCCCCATGCCGGCATTTTCTTTATTAATAAAGCCTGCTTCCGGAAGCTGCAACATGCGGTGCGCCTATTGCTTTTACGCCGATGTTGCGGCTAACCGGAAGATAGCTTCCTATGGCATTATGAGTGACAGAACCATGGACAATGTTGTGAGGCATGCTATAGCTTTTGCGTCGGATAGCTGCGCAATTGGCTTTCAGGGGGGAGAGCCTACCCTTGCGGGGCTGGATTTCTTTAAGCGGTGGCTGGCCTGTGAAGAGAAATACAACACCAAAAAGCTTTTCGTATCCCACGGAATTCAAACCAACGGGCTGCTCATCAACCGGGAGTGGGCGGAGTTTTTCTCAAAAAACAATTTTCTTGTGGGTCTCTCACTGGATGGGACAAAGGAATTCCATGACAGGAACCGGCAAGCCGGTGACGGAAAGGGAACCTTTTCCAGGGTAATGCGTGCCGCCCAGCTTCTTGAAAGCTCCGGCACCGCCGTTAATATTCTTACGGTAGTTACACCGGAGGTTGCCCGGAATATTGTCGAGATATATGGCTTTTACAGCCGCAACCGATTTAAATATCAGCAGTATATTCCCTGTCTCGAGCCTTTGGGAGGAATGCCCGGGCAGCACTCAGCTTCATTGACCGCTGAGCAGTACGGTGTGTTTCTCATTGAACTGTTCCAGTTATGGCATCGGGATTTCATGCGGGGAAGCTATGTTTCTATCCGCTATTTTGACAATCTCATTACCATGATAATGGGAATGCCGCCGGAAAGCTGTGATATGAACGGTTACTGCTCGGTTCAGAATGTGGTTGAAGCAGATGGAAGCGTTTATCCCTGTGATTTTTATGTTCTGGACGGCTACAGAATGGGAAACCTTAACGATTCCGGCTTTTCTGAAATGCAAGCCTCTCCGGTCAGGGAGGCTTTTTTGCGTGAGGGCCGATCTGTTTCACCAGACTGCCGGGCTTGCCGGTGGTTTTCCCTGTGCAGGGGAGGCTGCCGCCGCTACTGCGAACCCTGCAAGGATGGGATGACGTACAGCAATGCTTATTGCGAGGCGTATAAAGTGTTTTTTGCCCAATGCTTCCCAAAGATGCTGGAGATAGTGAGGATGCTCAAGGCACCCCGTCCTAAACCTTGAGAAACCGGTCCCCAAAGCAATAAGCCTTAGCAGCAAAAATCCTTAGCCGTAATAATCCTAAATTCAGTAAAAGTCTTTGGCCGGTAATAATCCTAATCCAAGTAAAAGTCTTTAGCCGGTAATATTCCTTAGCAGTAATGAGGCCTTTTCTTTGACTTAATGGCTCTGTTAAACTTGAAACGGGAGATAATGACTAGATATGGAACTTATTATACTTTTTATTGCAATCAGCTTTGTCGCCTCCAGTGTTGGCTCTATCAGCGGGATAGGGGGAGGTGTGCTGATTAAG
>JAFADM010000052.1 GCA_023424865.1 Bacillota bacterium
GGCCTCAGTCTGGAGGCAAGACAGAAGCTTAACGGTCAAAGACCCTCTTCACTGGGGCAGGCTTCCCGCATATCGGGGGTATCGCCTTCGGATATTTCAGTCCTCCTTGTATACCTGGAGGCATTAAAGCGAAAGTAAAAGAGTAAAGGCTCACCCGCCGCATAAAAAGCTTAAAGCGAAATGAGCAAAATGAGGCAAACGTGCTCAACAAGCAAAAGGAGTCGGAAGCTGTAAACGCATTAGACGAGTTAAATGAGCAAAATGTATTAAGCCTTTTATAGGAGACAGATAAGTTGAATGAATTACAGGTATATTTAAAGGAGACACAACCATGCTGGATAAAAACAGAGAACGCCTGAAGGAAGGGGCCTTAGCTTACGGCTTTTCCCCTAAGGACGAGGATTTGGACCGTTTCTCCACATACGCATCCTTGCTTGTGGAATGGAATGAAAAAATCAATCTGACGGCCATCACCGAGGAAGACGATATTGTTATTAAGCATTTTATTGATTCCCTCACCCTCCTCCCCCATTTTAAAAAAGATCCCCTATCTCTTATAGATGTTGGGACCGGAGCAGGCTTTCCGGGCATTCCTTTAAAAATTTCCAGGGAAAACCTCAACGTAACCCTGCTTGATTCCCTTGATAAGAGGATTAAATTTTTAAATGAGGTTGGACAGGCCTTGAAATTAAAGGGGATCAGAGCCATTCATGGCCGTGCCGAGGACATGGGTGTCAAACCCGAGCATCGGGAAAGGTATGATGTGGCAGTGGCAAGGGCAGTAGCCGCCCTTCCTGTTCTCAGTGAATACTGTCTGCCCTTTGTAAAGCCCGGTGGACTTTTTATCGCCATGAAGGGGCCTGATGGCGAAAAGGAAGCAGCGGAGTCTGAAAAGGCCTTTTCCGTTCTGGGCGGGAAGCTTGAAGCCGTTGAAAAGCTTATCCTTCCTCACTCTGACAATGAACGCTGCCTGATCCTCGTAAGAAAATGTCGACATACACCCCCAGCTTATCCTAGAAAAAGCGGCAAACCGACAAAAGCGCCGATAAAATAAGGGCGAAACCCGCTGTATATGAGGCTTTCTGCGATCTTTCCTTCTCAAAAAAAAGAGGATGTAGCCATAAAAAAGCGAAATCTTATACACATGAAAAAATGTGCTGATACACAAAAGAGGATGAAAGGAAAGGTGCCGTATGATTGCTACAAAATTAAAATTTCCTGGATTTGATAGGAAACAGGAAGAGAAAAAGAATGAAGTCAAAAAAATTACAATGATCCCCATTGATTTAATTCGACCTAATCCTTACCAGCCCCGCAGAAAATTTGATCAGGGATCTTTAGATGAGTTATGCCAATCCATTCAACAGTATGGCGTCATCCAGCCCATCAATGTTCGTAAGGTGTCCGCTTCCCATTATGAACTGGTGGCCGGTGAACGGCGGCTTAGGGCTTCCGCTTTGGCAGGACTTAAGGAAATTCCCGCTATGGTCATTGATGTAGGCGAAGATGATTCCGCCATGATGGCTCTCATAGAGAACCTTCAGCGTGAGGATCTGGGCTATATGGAAGAGGCGGAAGGCTATCGCAATCTTATTAAGGAGCATGGCCTTACACAGGAGGATCTGGCACAGAAAATCGGCAAGAGCCAATCCACCATCGCAAACAAAATCCGGCTTTTAAGGCTCTCCCCCATGGTCAAAAAGCTTTTGGCCGACAATTCCCTCACCGAACGCCATGCCAGGGCTCTTCTGAAGCTGGAGGACGAGCAGCTTCAGCTTAAGGTTTTGCAGAGAGTATGCGAGAAAGGCCTAAATGTAAGAAAGACAGAGGAATTGGTTCAAAAGGCCCTCGACAAGTATTGCAGCACTCTGAAATCCGAGGAGAGCAAGGGCCGCGTCACCAAGTCCATTAAAGATATCCGTATTTTTGTCAATACCATACGCCAGGCCATAGATACCATGAAAAAGTCCGGCGTTAACGCCCGAGCTGCCCAAATTGACAGAGGCGAATATCTGGAATTTATTGTACGTATTCCAAAAAGAGAGGATCTTCAAAAGGCACAATAAACCTTTCCGGGTAATGGTCTCTTTTTCTTTAAAAAGACCAGACATAAAGAAAAGGTTTAACCGTTCTTACTTCATAAAGATGGGTTTATAAAAGGGATATATGACTAAAGGGCGTCTTTAACTTGCAAAGACGTCCTTTTTATTGGTAGCCCTTTGCGTAAGCATATCGGCTAAAAGGAGGGGGGCGATGCCCCGGGCTTTTGCGCATGAGGCAACAGGGAGAAAGTCCCCTGCATGTATACATTTTTGGTTAAAAGTGAGAGAATTCTAACTTACTATGCCCGCAGAACTCTCAAAAGTGCTTGTCCGTATGCCTTCAGGATTGGCCTGAGAAGGGCTTCATACGATTTAGGTGGACAGGTCGGGAAATCTTTATTAAAATGAAAGAGTACGCCAATTTGTGGGTACAATCCACTTAAGAAGAGGAAAGGGAGCGTTTTAATGTCCGAGAACGGCGGAAATATAGAAAATCCAAACATCAATCGCATCATCCCCGTAGACATTGAAGCTGAAATGAAGCAATCTTTCATTGATTACGCCATGAGCGTTATAGTTGACAGAGCGCTTCC
>JAFADM010000166.1 GCA_023424865.1 Bacillota bacterium
TTATATTGAACAAGCAAACTCTGTCTGTGATTTAAGAACTTTTCAAACGGATTCATTGTCGGCACCATCCTGTCGTATGGCCTCATTATAAACAAGTTTTCGCCAAAAGGGAAGAACCTATGCGCCATGGAGGCTTAAGGAAGAACTTCCAGCCGCCCCTCCATAATGGACAGGGTTTGATCCGAAGAGAAAATATAATTGCTTGTTTGTAAATAACTGAGAAAATGATAAACCGAATAGGCGATACTCCTCTCGTTGAAGCCAAAGGAAAGAGCACCGTAAATAGGATGCTTGTAAATAAAGCCGAAGGAGGCTTCATTGAAGGCAAGCATCACCAGATTATTGGGCATTTTAAAGGATCGGGGGACAAACTGGTAGGGGTTGTACAGACCCAGCCGGGCGGCAGCCTGCATACTTGAAAGAAGCATCTTTCTGTCCGCCGGTGCGACAGGAGCCATACTAGTGTGAACCACTTCGGACAGAACGCCGTTTTTAATGAAATTATCCAGTCCCATGCCGGTAAAATAGGAGGTTACCACCAGCTGGGGATAGGAGGGATTGGAGTCCTTCAGATGCTCGCTGCAAAGCCAGAGAAAAAAATCCCTGCTGGGTGCACTGGAATGAAGGTATTTTTTAATATGTGTTTCCGTTAGAAAAGGCGCAAGGCAGGGCTCCGACATCAGGGTAAAGCAGGAGCGGGAGACTCCCTGGTCCATGGATAAATAGTGAACAATGGGATCGGTCGTTGCGCTGAACCGATTAAACAGGGGCTTGGAAAGAGCCAGAAGACCTTCAAAGAAGTTTTGATAAAGTTCAAGAAGGCTGTCCGATCTGAAAAAAGCCCCGCGATCCAAATTCCCGGTCAGTGCCACCACACCGTCACGTGTAAGAATAAAAAAGGGCATCAGCTCTGATATACCTGAACGGGCATTGGCATCATCGTAATAGTACATGGGCAAATAATTGCAGCCGGAAACCATAAGGGGGGCAAGCTCCGTAAAGCAGTTGAGATTATGGGCATTATCGTCCGCCTCCTGCATTCCCTTTTGCAGAAAGAAGATGTGTTCAATAATTAACTGGGGATAGCTCATGCCAAGGGTGGTTAAAAGCTCCAGAATAAAGGTGCACGACGGCTGTATGACAATTTTGATATGACCGTTTGGCCTGGAGGCTTCCGATTCAATAAGAGCTTTGATGAGCCGGTTAACAGAACCCGTGCCATATTCGGCAAAGGCCTCCGGCAAATCGCCCAGACTGTGGGAGTAAGAGCACTTAAGGGGTAACAAACGCCCCGAATGCAGCTGGCCCATATCCTCCAAAAGCTTTTTAACCTGCATATGACGGGCGTAAACGCCCTGCCCCATCCTGGCAACAAGGTAAAGCTCATGAAGCTTGCTGGCATGCTGGGAAGAAAGCATAAGTGCTTCAACTATTTTATTGACGATATATTCGTCCGAAGGAAGTCTTTCCCCTGAGATAAGCTTATGTATATAAGTACGTTCAACTCCACTCAGCTTGGAGAGCGTTTGAATGGTTATTCCAGACTGCTGGACATGTTTTTTCAGTGTGGCGGCAAATAGCTGCACGGTTATACCTCCCGGAAGCTAAATGGCATCTGGGGTAAGCCCAGCAGGCCATTTCTGCTGCGTTTAGTGCTAGGATCAGCCTCCTGTCATTGTAGCACACTTGTCAGGCATAAAAAAGACAGATTACCGGGAAGATTTTTAGATAATAGAAAAAACAGCTGCCATCGTTGAAAACTTGTTTACTTAACGGCCTTGGCTAAACCGGGCTTGCTTTTGCGGTAAGTCCCGGGGGTACAGCCCGTTTCCCGTTTAAACATCATAACAAACTGGGATTCATTGGAGAAGCCGCATTCCTGGGCTATCTCGGAAACGGACAGGGAGGATTGCACCAGAAAACGCCGGGCAAATTCCAGCCGTTTATTAAGAATATAGCGAGAAGGGGATAAGCCGGACCATTCCCTGAAAAGATGCCGGAAGCGGTGATAGCTGTAACCCGACATCCGTGCAAGAGCCTGAAGATCTAGGGGTTGGCTGCAATGCTCCTGGATATAGCCGTCCAGATAGGAAAAGTTGAGAGTGTGTTTTTTCTCCTTGACCCAAAGCCGTTCCAGTTCAATAAGGAGCTCACCCAAAAGAAAATCGGCTTTTAACCGGTAATTTACCCGCTGCTCCAGAAACTCTTCCTTCATCTTCTTCAAAAGCTGGCAGATGCTTTGCTGACAGTTATCCCTGTAAAGGCCGGTTTCCAGCGTGAATCTGCTTCCAGGCCTAAAGCCGATATAAAGTACGTCCGTATCCTCCTCGTGGTCTTCATCGTGAAGGCAATGGGGAGGGATCAGTGTAAAAGTGCCGGAGGAGTACGCTTTTTCAGCCTCAGCCAGGACGGTCCGCCCTGTACCCTGAATATAGTAAACCAGTTCCCAGCATCCGTGCTTGTGAAAGCCCACATATTGGTCGGTCCTTTTACAAGTGAAATAAAGGAATTCAAGATGATGATCCATGCCTGCCTCCCGTCCTGTTAGAGGATGACATTGGCTGTATCAAGCCAATTTATGATATGGCCAAAGGGTTTCCCTAATCGCCGGCGAGTTACGAAAATAACTATAGCATTCCCAGGGATATTGAGTCAATAGAGCTCTTCGGTTCATTAATTTTAAATAGAGAAAAATAAAACTATCAATGATATCAGCCAAATTGTGATAGTATTTGGCCATAATATAATAGTACAGGGAGAGCACCTCTTCTATAATAGTTTTAGGTTTTGTTAAACCTGAAAAACAGATGATTAATGGAGGCGGTTAAATGGTATTTCCTCAATTATCAACTCAATTACTGCTGAAGCGGCTGACTATTCCGGGTGGAAGGCTCAATATGGTCCTGGATACCGATACCTATAATGAAATTGATGATCAGTTTGCATTGGCCTATGCCCTGCGCTCGGAAGACAGGCTCAATGTGGAAGCAGTGTATGCGGCTCCTTTTTTCAATGATCGTTCCACAAGCCCCGCCGACGGCATGGAAAGAAGCTATGAGGAAATCTACAGGGTTCTGGAAAAATTGGATTACACTGCAAAGGAAGACTTTGTTCTGAAAGGCTCACAGAGCTATCTTAAGGACAGTGAAACACCCTGCGACAGTCCTGCGGCAAGGGATCTGGTTAAAAGAGCCATGGCCTCGGAGGAGCCTCTTTATGTGGCGGCAGTGGGTGCCATCACCAACATTGCCTCAGCCATTCTCATGGAACCCCGGATCATTGAAAAAATAGTGGTATTGTGGCTGGGGGGAAATGCCCTTAGCTGGCCTACTGCAAAGGAGTTTAACCTGATGCAGGATGTGGCGGCAGTCCGGGTTGTTCTGGACAGCGGCGTGCCGTTTATTCTCTTCCCCTGTAAAAATGTGGTATCCCATCTTATTACCCTGCCGGTAGAGCTGGAGCGCTTTCTGGAAGGGAAAAGCGCGGCGGGGGACTATCTTACCCATATTACAAGGGACTACTGCAGGGAGCATAAGCTTAATTCCAAGGTGATCTGGGATATTGCACCTGTAGCCTACCTCATCAATCCGGAATGGATCTCCACCCATGTGGTTCACAGCCCGATTCTGACGGATCAGCTGACCTGGAGCACCGATCAGGGTCGTCATTTCATAAAGACAGCCTATCATCTTAACAGGGATCGTATATTCAACGATTTATTCGCCCGGCTGGCCTAAGCTTAAGGCGGCTGTCTGTGCTATAATGGTTCCTTAGGGAGGGCACAGCCATGATAACCGGACTATTGGATCAGCCGTTAATACTCTTTGCCTTGTATTTCCTAGTTATAAACCTGGTGGGCTTTGGCGTCACCGCACATGACAAGAAGGCCGCGCGGGCCCGCAGATGGCGTGTGCCCGAAAGAACCCTGTTCCTTCTGGCAGCAATAGGCGGTGGGCCGGGTATTTTCACCGCCATGCTGGCTTTTCGTCATAAAACAAAGCACCCCGCCTTTATGGCGGGGATTCCTGCTTTATTTGTGATGGATATGGTTATCCTTTATTTTATACTGAAGGGATTGGCCTTTTTATAGGATGCCGCTTTTCTCAATGAGATCCGCCGCCTGGCCCATACGCTCAATGGACTGAACCAGCGCAAGGCGTACGAAGCCCTCGCCGCTTTCACCAAAGCTGCTTCCGGGAACCACAACAACTCCGGCCTTGTCAAGAAGCTCCAGGGTAAAGTCCATGGAGGTTTTGAAGCCTTCGGGGATAGGAGCCCAGACAAACATGGTGGCCGGGGGCTTGTCCATTTTCCAGCCAATGCTGTTTAAGCGGTCAACAAGAAAGTCTCTTCGCTTCCAGTAGTCCAGAACCGTGTTTTTAAGGCTGTCCTGAGGGCCGGTAAGAGCGGCGATGGCCGCCTTCTGAACAGGCAGGAAAATGCCGTAGTCCAAGTGGGATTTAAGGGTCTTAAGCTGCTTGATGATTTCCTTGTTTCCCAGTGCAAAGGCAATGCGGCAGCCTGTCATATTATAGGACTTGGACAGGGAATTAAACTCAATACCCACATCCTTGGCGCCGGGATAGCTTAAAAAGCTGACACCCTGGCGGTTGTCGTAAACCAGCTCACTGTAGGCATTGTCGTGAATAACAGCGATTTCGTACTTCTTTGCAAACCAGATAAGCTTTTCATAAAAGCTGTCCGGCGCAATAGCGGTTACCGGATTATTAGGATAGGATACCACCATCATGCGGGCTGCGTGGGCAACCGACGGAGGTATGGCATCCAGGTCAATGAGGAACTTGTTTTCCTTTAAAAGAGGCATTTTAACAATGCTTTTACAGGCCAGAGAGGGGCCTATCCAGAAAATAGGGTAGCAGGGATCGGGAACAAGCACCGTATCCTCCCAATTGGCCAGGGTTAAGGCTACATGAGCAAGGCCGTCCTGAGAGCCGGAAAGGCTCATAACCTCATCCTTTTCAAGGGTAACGCCATAGCGGCTTTTATACCAGTCAATGACGGAATGGGTCAGCTCGGGCAGATCACGTATGGCATATTTATAGTCGTCATAGCGTCCTGCAGCTTCCTCCAGGGCTTTGACAATATGCGGAGCAGGGGGAATGTCCGGTGTTCCCGTACCGAAATCGAATACTTCCCGGCCGCGTTCCTTAAGCTCCTGTTTTTTTATTTCCAGATCGGTAAAAATAGCCGA
>JAFADM010000170.1 GCA_023424865.1 Bacillota bacterium
TAACGAATGGGATTCTTATTTTGCTGAAAGTGCATTTAAAGCCTTGGTAAGCTGGGACTTCTTTCTGGAGGCGGCGTTCTTGTGAATAAGATTCTTAGAGGCAGCCTGATCCACCTTCTTAATGGTAGCCTTGAGTAATTCCGCTGCATCGCTGGAATTAGTCTGGATAGCTTCATTAAAGGTACGAAGTGTTGTCCTGAGCTCGGACTTCTTTACACGGTTCTGAAGATTCTTCGTCTTGCTGACCTTCACTCTTTTAATTGCTGACTTAATATTAGGCATGGTATTCACCTCCTGAAATTTTTTGCAACACACAATATGTTAACATGAAGCAATAGCTTTTGCAAGGTTTTTTGACGGAATTTCTGATCCGATTTCCAAAGGATTCTTTTCTTCTTTTTTGTCTAAAATGTAGAGGGATTGCAGATAATATACCGACAGAAGATGCCGCGTGCGGCTGAAGCGGAAAAGGAATGAGCGGCAATATCCCATTCCAGATAGTTGATTAATTGAGGAGGACTTTGCATGACCGAAGGAATGTATCCCAATGGCATTTTTATGGATGGTATGATAACCGGGGGATTGATGGGGGGCGGAATGATGCTGGGAGCTGCGGCTCTTGGAGCCTCACGCAGTATTCGGACAGATATGGCGGATGAATCCCGTGCGGTAGGTGCAGGCTCCCAGGCCAGAACCCAATCGGGTATGGATGGTATAGAGGTGGAGCAGGACGGAGATGAAGAAGTTAAAATAACCCGGGTGCGGGTGGTAAATCCTGAGGGAGAGAAAGCGGTGGGAAAGCCCATGGGCAATTATATTACCATGGATATGCCCGCTCTCAGGGAAAAAAGCAGGGATCTCTATGAAAAGGTATGCCGTATGCTGGCAAGAGAACTGGAAAATCTGGTGCATCTTGAGGCTAAGGATACGGTTCTGGTGGTAGGTTTGGGCAATTGGAACGTAACTGCCGATGCATTAGGTCCAAAGGCTGCCCAATATATACTGGTTACCCGTCATATCTTTGAATTCCTGCCTAAAGAGGTGGATGAAACCGAGCGACCCGTTTGCGCCCTTTCACCCGGTGTTCTTGGAATTACCGGTATTGAAACCGGTGACATTGTCAAAGGCGTGGTGGACAAGATAAAGCCCAAGCTGGTTATTGCCGTGGACGCTCTGGCCTCCAGAAACATGAACAGGGTAAATGCCTCCATCCAGCTTGCCGATACGGGAATAGCACCAGGCTCAGGCGTTGGCAACAAAAGAGCATCCATTGATAAGGAAACCCTGGGGGTTCCCGTTATAGCCATAGGCGTTCCTACTGTAGTTGATGCGGCGACAATGGCCAGCGATACCCTGGATCTGGTTTTGGACAACCTAATGAAGGAAGCCGGGCAGGCCAGCGAATTCTATAAAATGCTTACGACCATTGATCGGGAAGAAAAATACCGTATGATAATTCAGCTTCTGGAGCCCTTTTCGGGTAATCTTGTGGTAACCCCTAAAGACTGTGATGAAGTGGTGGACATGCTTTCCAAAATTGTAGCCAACGGCATTAATATGGCACTTCATAAGAATATTGGCCCGGATGATGTTGACCGTTTCATTCGATGAAAAAACTTTGTAATTGATTTTTATTATTAACTTAAAAAAGAGTGCCTGGTACATGGCACTCTTTTGCGCGGCCGGGGCTTGAAAGACAAGAAAATGGCTCCAGCAAATGAACAAAGTCCTGTGTGAATACCTGTGAAGATAGCGGAAACAGTGCCTCCTGGGGCAATAATGTGAAAAAACGGAGGTCTATTCTTTAGACAGGAATTATAGTATGATGTAACATAGGATATTGTTTCTGTCGTGAAGGATTTTTTCCGGAGCATTCAGAAAAAAAAACTACGGAGTGATAAAATGTCGATGCCCTACAGGAGAAGAACCCTAAGAAGAGCAAGGTACAGACTTGCCAATACCAAGAGGTTTACCGCTTTTGTTTTGGTATTCCTCCTTATGCTGACAGCTGTTTATGTCATTAAGAATCATGCGGATGCTCAATCGGGAGAGCCGGCCAGCGTTGTCATTACACCTGTGGCAACGGCCACACCTACGCCGGCTGTGCCTACGGCTACACCCTATCCCGTTCCGGAGGGAAAAGAGATGACGCCTGTCATTGTTGCACTTGATGCAGGACATGGCGGACCGGACCCCGGGACCATATCTCCTTATAAGGATAAGTTTTATGAAAAAGAGGTTACGCTGGATGTAACCCAAAAGGTTGCGGAGCTTCTCAAGCAAAAGGGTATTGACTACCGGATGTCCCGAAATGAGGACGTTCATCTAAACGACAATATTTCCAAGGATCTGCTCATGCGTGCCGATGTGGGGAACAGCAACAATGCGGCTCTGTTTGTCAGTATTCATGTTAACTACTACGATATAAATGAAAAAGGTGGTGCCGGCGTTAACGGCATGGAGGTCTATTACTATCCCAAAAACGACCTCTTTGAAGGCTTTAATGATAAAAGGCTGGCTGTCATTATGGGAGAAAAGATTAAGGCGTCCAACAGCATTAACTACCGGGGTGAAATTGAGCGGGGCTTTTCGGTTCTCAGAAACACGCTCATGCCTGCTGTTCTGGTGGAAACCGCCTACATAAGCAACAAATCCGACGAGTCGCTTCTGGGTACTCAGGACTTTCGCCAGAAAACAGCCCAGGGCATTGCCGATGCCATCGAGGCCGCACTTGAAGAAATGGGTATGTTTGAATATGAGAATGCCAATTATGTGATGAAAAACATCGGAGAGTGAAGCATTGAATACGGAAGAGAGAGTTAAGGAATTACGCCGGCTGGTGGCTTATCACAGCCACAAATACCATGTGGAGGACAGCCCGGAAATTGCCGATTATGAATATGACAGGATATACCATGAGCTTCTTGATTTGGAAGAAGCCAACCCACATTTGCGCACTCCGGAATCGCCTACCCAAAGGGTGGGAGAGCAGGCGGAATCTACCTTTGAAAAGGTTGTCCATGTAATAAAAATGGAAAGCCTTTCAGATGTATTCGATCTGAAAGCCCTTTATGATTTTGATAAAAGAGTGCGTGACGCTGTAGGTCCGAAATTGGAATATGTGGTTGAGAAAAAAATCGATGGCCTTTCCGTGGCACTGGAATACGCCAATGGGCAGTTTGTACGAGGCTCAACCCGGGGTGACGGGCTTGTGGGTGAGGATGTAACTCACAATTTGAGAACCATACGATCCCTTCCTTTAACCTTAAGGCCTGTTGACGGACAAATTCCGTCCTTCTTGGAAGTAAGGGGTGAGGTTTTCATGTCCCGCCGGGATTTCCTTGAGCTCAACGAAAGGCAGGAGGCCCTGGAACAGAAAATTTTTGCCAATCCCCGAAATGCGGCCGCCGGATCCTTAAGGCAGCTGGATGTGTCTGTGACGGCAGGAAGAAAGCTGGATCTCTTCGTTTTTAATGTGCAGCAGGCTGAGGGTATGAGCTTTGAAAGCCATTCCCAGTCGTTGGAGAAGCTTAAGGCCCTTGGCTTTAAAATAAGCCCGGAATACAAAGTCTGCACCAGCGTGGACCAGGTGGTAGCGGAAATTGAGGATCTGGGAGAAAAAAGGGGAAGCCTTCCTTATGAAACCGACGGCGCGGTGGTAAAGGTGAACAGCCTTCACTTCAGGCGCATTATGGGCTCCACCAGCAAGGCACCCCGATGGGCTGTAGCCTACAAATACCCGCCGGAAATTAAAAAAACAAAGCTTTTGGATATCATCATTCAGGTAGGGCGGACAGGAGCACTTACTCCCAACGCGGTATTAGAGCCTGTCAGGCTGGCGGGAACCACGGTTTCCCGCGCCACCCTTCATAATGAGGATTTTATTCAGGAGCGGGATATCCGTATTGGCGATACTGTCTGGGTACGTAAAGCAGGGGAAATTATTCCTGAGGTGCTTGAGGTGGATTCCAGCTTAAGGCCCGAGGATGCCGTACCGTACATCATGCCTAAGTCATGTCCTGTTTGCGGTGCACCTGCGGTTCGGGAGGAGCAGGAGGCCGTTATCCGCTGTACAGGTATTGAATGTCCTGCACGTCTTTTCAGAAGCCTTGTACACTTTGCCTCCAGGGACGCCATGAATCTGGAGGGGCTTGGACCCGCCATGGTGGAAATGCTTTTGGAGAAGGGTTTTATAAAGGGAATCGCGGATCTTTACACTCTTGAAAGCCACAGATCCGAGCTGATAACGCTGGAGCGAATGGGAGAAAAATCCGTTGATAATCTCCTGGCGTCCATTGAGAACTCCAAGAAAAACGATATGAGCCGGTTGCTCTTTGGCCTTGGAATTCGTCATATCGGACTTCGCTCAGCCAAGCTTGTAGCAGGTTATTTTAAAACGTTAGACAAGCTTTTGGCGGCCTCCGAGGAGGAGCTGACACGTATCCCTGAGGTTGGAGAAAAAATGGCAGCCAGCCTTTCGGAGTTTTTAATGCAGGAGCAAACCCGGCATACCCTTGCCCTTCTTGAAGCAGCAGGGATAAATATGACCTCCTCCGAAGGCGGACACGAGGGAGGCCAATTCAAAGGGATAACCTTTGTATTGACAGGAACCCTTCCCAGTCTTTCAAGAACCGATGCAACCCAGCTTATTGAGGAGCGGGGAGGAAAGGTCTCGGGCAGCGTATCCAAAAAGACCGGCATGGTACTTGCAGGGGAGGATGCAGGCAGCAAGCTTGTGAAGGCCCAGGAGCTGGGAATAAAAATTATTGATGAACAGGAATTTCGTCAGATGTGCGAGGACAGCACAGACGGTGAATAAACATAGGATAAATCTCTGATTGGGAGAAAGCTTTCATAGTGGTTCAGCTAAATTATAGCGGAAAGGATTGTAGCCTGGTATGAATGGGACGAAAAAACTGATATCTATTGATTCGGTACAGCCCGGCATGCAGACGGCAGAGGCTGTAGTCAACCGGTTTGGCGGAGTTATTCTCTGGGAAAACTCCCAATTGGAGACGACTTCTATTGAACGGCTGAAAAATAACGGAATAAAAACCGTATGGGTCTATGAAAAAATTCAGAGGCCGGGAGAACCGGCTATATGGCCTAATGGGGCTTTTTCTCAGAAACCTGCCTTTACACCCGGGAAAAAGGACAAGCTGGAATTTACCCGGGAATATGAGCAAAATGTCAGCCAGGTAAAAAACGTTTTTGAGGACTTGGCCTCGGGCAAGAAGCTTCATTCCGACCAGGTGGAGCAAATTGTGAGTGATACCATGGAACGGGTGGAAGGAAACCGTGAGCTGATTGGAACCATTATGGTTGTCAGAGATATTGACGAATACACCTATTTCCACAGTATGAACGTATCCCTGCTTTGCATGATGATGGGCAAATGGATGAAGATGAGTCCGACGGAAATTAAAAACTGTACCATGGCAGGTCTTCTTCATGATGTGGGGAAAACCAAGGTTTCTGCGGAAATACTCAGTAAGCCCGGCATACTCACTCCCGCTGAATTTGAAGAGGTTAAACGCCATAGTGAGCTGGGGTACATAATGGTTTCCGAAATGCCCGGCATAACAAATGAAGTGGCTGTTGCGGTACTTACCCACCATGAAAAGGAGGACGGCTCAGGCTATCCTCTGGGGCTTAAGGGAAATCAGCTCAATATTTATTCAAAGATTATAACTATCGCGGATATCTTTGACGCCATGACTGCCAATAAAACCTACAGGGCAAAGGATACGCCGTTTCGCGTTTTCGAGCTCATGCAGCATGGAAGCTTCGGTGTGCTGGACCCTTATGTGCTTTCGGTATTTCTGGAGAATATCACCCATTATTACATCGGCTCCAAGGTTCTTTTGGATGACGGGCGCAAGGGCGAGGTTATTTTTATGAACCGGATGGATTTCTCAAAGCCTGTGATTCAGGTGGGTGAGCAATATGTGGATACGGCTCTTCCCAGAGCCCCCAAGGTAAAGGAATTTTTGTAAACGAAGGGTCGGCTAAGCCATGTTTACATTGGGAAGAAGTGAGAAATAATGAAAAAAGGCCAGAGCGGCATGCTCTTTCTTATCTT
>JAFADM010000190.1 GCA_023424865.1 Bacillota bacterium
TGGCGCATAGGTTCTTCCCTTTTGGCGAAAACTTGTTTATAATGAGGCCATACGACAGGATGGTGCCGACAATGAATCCGTTTGAAAAGTTCTTAAATCACAGACAGAGTTTGCTTGTTCAATATAAAATGGGCGATTTGACAAAAAGCGAGTTTATCAAGGAAAGCTATTTTTATATGGAGAGCCTTGGAATAAGGCCTTTTACCCGCATTGACAATGTCAAGAAAGCTGTTTACAACTATCATTACCATAATGTGAATGCAAAATACTGGCAATGGCTGAAAAACGATCCCAGAAACACTCCCAAGGAGCGGCAGGCTTACCAAACCCAATCCGAAGAGCAATATCGGATGAAGGATCAGGTAACCCTGGCGCTGCTGCGGCTGATTGATTTTAACGCCGAAGCTTATTATGTCAATGTTAAAAGCCCTAATCTCAAGGGCCGGCTTATTGAAATTGTTATCCGTGATCCGGATATTCTCCTCGAGATCGATTCACGCCACTCCCTCACCGGCTCTACGGATACCGACTACCTTATCCTTCATTCCATGGGTATCGGCATAGCCAATGCCCTGCGTGCCAATGGCATTTTAAAGGAAGACAAACGGAAATCCCTTACAGATGGATACATTAACCAAAAATATTAGCATCTAACATATTTTTAACTCTTGTTATCCTCTATTGTAAAGCGGTAATCTCCCGACACGGCTTCTGCAATAACGCAATTCTCCCTTACCTCCGGTTTGCCCAGGCCTTCAGCCTTATTAAGAGCCCTTCCCGCTTCCCTTACCAGGGCTTTATCGCTGAGTATTGGCAAATAAATGCGGGCCCTTAAGCCCACGGGAATACAAACCTGCAAATAAAGGCACCCGGAATTTATCCTTTCAAAATGAACCGTCACTTTTCCTCTTGGCGTATCCAGCTCTCCTTTAACATAGCTTAAGTCCCCCGGCAGCATGGGCTTTATCTCCACAGTCCTTAGGGCAAGTTCTCCGGGTATCATGCGTATGCCTGCAAGATATTTATAAAACCAGGCACTGATACTGCCGAACATAGGATGGTCATGGGATCCTCGCTCCTGTTCCCAGCATTCCCAGAGGGTGGTGGCCCCTTTGGCAATCATATAGCCATAACCGGGATAGGTGGCGTTTGTTATAAGCTCGTAGGCTTTATCCTCATAGCCCTCCTGGGAGAGCAGGCTGAAAAGAAGGGGCGTACCGAAAATACCGGTGCTTAAATGCCCTCGATTTTCATCGATTTCCTCCAGTACCCTGGTCAGGGTTTTAGGGCGTATTTCCAAGGGCACACAGCCTAAAGCCAGGGGAAAAACATTGCAGCCTTTTTTACCAGAAGCGTAATTTCCCGTAGTTGTGTCCAGGTACTCCCTGTTAATAGCGTGGCAGATGGCGTCAAACAGTTTCTCATACTCCTCCCGTTCCGGTTTGCACAAAATTCCGCATATGTTTGCCATAAGTGCTGCGCAATGGGCATAGTAGTACGTTGCCACAAGGGATCTGGGTACGCCGTTCTCCGTATGCGGCGCACCGTCATTGTTCTGGGGCGTGCACCATTCTCCGAGAAAGCTCCAGCCTCCCAGCTCCTGCGGGCCATATTCCTCTTTTATGACCAAGTGTCTGCCGTCGGTTTTAGAGCCAAGATAGGCGAGCCAACGGGCCATGGGCTCGCAGCAAGCTTCCAGGATGGCCTTGTCCCCGTAATGCAGGTACATGTTCCAGGGCAATAGAACCATTGCGCTTCCCCAGGCAGGTCCGCCGCCGCCTCCGTAAAAGGGCACTGTGTGCGGGACATAACCGGTTTCTCTGTTTTGGGCATGGCAAAGGTCGTCTATCCACTTCGTGAAGAAAGCCCCCATATTGAAATTCATCATGGCCGCTTCGGACACGACCTGACCGTCACCGGTATAGCCCAGGCGCTCTCTGTGAGGACAATCGCTGAGAACACCGCCGTGAAGATTATTGAGCAGCGTGCGGCGGCAAGCCTCCTGAATACGGTTAATAAGAGGATTGGAGCACTCAAAACGTCCGGAGGAGGCCACATCGGAATGGATCTCAACCCCAAGAATTGCGTTTTCAGGCGGATTACCCGGGTAGCCCCACATGCAGACATAACGAAAACCGTGCCAGGTAAAGCGGGGCTCATAAGTTTCTATCCCGCTGCCTTTTAATATGTACCAATCCTCCTGGATCTGGCCCTTGCCTCCGGTACTTGAGAAATCGGGCATCCCCATAGCGTCCAGTTCTTCACAAAACCTGAGTATCACCGTGGTACCCACCGGACCTTCCACCCGGAGCCTGGCCCAGCCCGAAAGATTTACCCCCATGTCATAGACAAAAAGGCCCGGCTCAGCCTCTCTTCGTTCCACAGGCTCCACCAGGGCTATAACCCTGTCCGGGGGAGACATTTGGGCTCTTAAGAGTCCGGTTAAATCGGGAGCGGGCTTGGCGGGCAGCCACCGGGAATCATCAAAGCCTTCCCTGCACCAGCCCATCTGTTCAAGCCGTGCATCGTATTTTTCACCTTTATACACATTATTAAAGGTTATGGGGCTGAAAGAGGTTTTCCAGGAAGCGTCGCTTGAAACCCTCATCCGCTCCCCCGTTTCCAGCTCCAGGTCAAGCTGGATGAGAAGCCGGGGAAGGCCATAGTCAAGCTTGCCCTCGACCCTTCTTTCAACCTGGTTGAACCAGCCGTTGCCCAATATTACCCCCAACACATTCTCACCTCTAGTAAAAAAGTCTGTGACGTCATGGGTAACATACAACGCTTTTTTTGTACTGCTGTCTACAATGGGATAAAGAAGATTCACCGTGTTCCGGTGGGTATAGTCCGTCCAGCCAGGCTCCAGTACATGATCTCCAGCCTTCCTGCCATTGATATAGAGCTCATAATAGCCAAGTCCGGAAATATAGGCCCGGGCCCTTTTCACTTCCTTCTCCAAAAGGATGGACTTGCGAAAAAGCGGTGCGGACCACTCTTCCCCGGCCTCTATCCATCCCCCGTCCCAATCCTTTTTTTCAAGAAGACCCATTTCCAGGCTGGCGTGCTCGCTGTCCCTCCCCGGCCTGTCCTCCCCATCCCAGCACCTGACCTTCCAAAAGAGGCGCTGGCCGCTTATAAGCCCAGGTCCTCCATAAGGTATATGAAGGGTTTCCACTGAAAAAAACTTTCCGGTATCCCACAAAAGCTCTTCCTCCTTTTGAAGGGCTTCCATGGAGGAGGCCGCCATAATGCGGCAGGCGGACTGAACTTGGCCCCTTTGCCGGGCTTCCAGCTGCCAGCTGAGCCTGGGGTGTTTAACATCCACTCCCATTGGGTTTATTAAGTATTCGCAGGTAAGATGTATAGGGGTAACAGCACCCTCATCGTTATTTTGACGCACGCTATTCAAACCAACCTTTCCGTAAGGAGTTCCTGAAGTTCTCCTTTGCAGGCCATAGGTTTTTATCTTACTAGGTATAGGTTTTTTACCTTACTAGGCGATAAGTTT